>JBDZVK010000003.1:0-17899 GCA_040255725.1 Actinomycetota bacterium | reverse complement strand
CCGTCCTCGACGGCGATCCTGACTCGTTCGTCCACTTCGGTGATCTCCATACGGGTCGGCCCTTCACCGTACTTGACGGCGTTGTCCAACAGGTTCGCGATCACCCGTGACAGGCGTCGCTTGTCGACGCGTATCGTCGCGTTCTCGAGCTTCGGGTCGACGTACACGGGGACGTCGAGATGCTGTCCGGCCAGCACCGCCTTCACCAGTTCGGTGATCCGGATCTCGGAGAGCTCCAGGCGGATCGCGCCGGCATCGTAACGTGAGATCTCCAGCAGGTCCTCGACGAGCTGTTGGAAGCGCTGCAGATCTGCCGACATGAGATCGACCGCGGCCCGTGCCGGACCTTCGGGAATGTCGTCGCGCCGGGCCTCGAGGACGCCCATCGACGCGGTGAGCGTGGTGATCGGGCTCCGCAACTCGTGGGACACGTCGGAGGTGAATCGGGCGTCCTGTTCGATCCGGGTCTCCAGGTTGGCCGCCATGTGGTTGAACGTGTCGACGATGCGTTCGAGGTCGGGGTCGGAGGTCTCCTCCAGCCGGGTGCCGAGCCGGCCGCTCGCGATCGCCTCGGCCGCCAGACCGATCGCGCCGAGGGGACGCAGCACCCCGCGACTGACCCACCAACCGAGCGCGATGCCCAACAGCGTCGTCCCGATCATCGTGATCAACAGGACGTTCGCGAGCGTGTTCAGGGTCTGGGAGATGTCCTGGAGCGACACGATCTCGTAGTACTCGCCGATGGCGCCGTCAGCGCTCAGCGTCGGGAGCGGCAGGCCCACGACGAGCATGGTCTGACCGTCGATGGACGCCCGCATCAGCGACGGGTTTCCCCTCTGCACATCGGCGGTCAGGCGGGCGGGGATCGCGTCGAGTCCGAACTGGGGGTTCGTCGACTGGTCCACCAGATCGCCGTCGGGATTCGGGATCTGGATCACCGGGTAGGTGCCCGACCCGGTGGCGACCGATTGCAGGGCCTTGCCGAGCTGGTCGGCATTGGCCGCCTGGGTCGTGAGCTGCCGTTGCACGTTCTGGGCATCGAGGTAGGCCCGTTGGATGGTGTCGCGCTCGCGCTGGTGCAGGAAGTTCCTGCGGGCGAGCGTGTAGGTGCCCACCGACAGGACCATCGACAGCAGTGCCGCGCCGAGCGCGAACGACACCATGACCCGTGTTCGCAACCGGAGCGGCCGGTGCCGGAGTCGATAGGCCACGGTACGAGAGCTTGTCAGGTCTGCAGCTTGTATCCGAGTCCACGCACGGTGACGACATGGCGAGGGTTCGCCGGGTCGGCTTCGACCTTGGTACGCAGCCGCCGGATGTGGACGTCCACCAGACGCCCGTCGCCGAAGTAGTCGTACCCCCAGACCCGCTCGAGCAGCACCTCGCGACTGAACACACGCCCCGGGTTCGACGCGAGCTCGACGAGCAACCGGAACTCGGTCTTGGTGAGGTGGACCTCGTCGCCGGCCAGTCGCACGGTGCCTTCGTCGGGGACGACCTCCAGGTCACCGAAGCGCAGATGCGGTGCCCCGGCGTCGACGCTCCGTGTGCGCCGCAGCAGGGCGCGGATGCGGGCCGAGAGTTCCTTGGGCGCGAACGG
The DNA here is from genome assembly GCA_040255725.1 of Actinomycetota bacterium. Classification (GTDB taxonomy): domain Bacteria; phylum Actinomycetota; class Acidimicrobiia; order Acidimicrobiales; family Iamiaceae; genus JAFDWI01. The sequence goes on along the minus strand of JBDZVK010000003.1, from coordinate 16,299 downwards.
CTTGGTGAGGTAGTCGTCGGCTCCGGCCTCGAGCCCGGCCACGATGTCGTGGGTGTCGTCGCGGGCGGTGACCATGACGATCGGCACGTCGCTGGAGCGACGGATCTCGCGGCAGACCTCGAAGCCGTCGATGTCGGGCAGCATGATGTCGATCAGCACGACGTCGGCCGGGCGCTGTTCGAAGCGTTCCAGCGCCTCGGACCCCGCGGCGGCTTCCGCGACCTCCCAGCCCTCGGCCTCGAGTGCGAGTTTGACCGCGGTCCGGATCCGCTCGTCGTCTTCGACGGTGAGGATGTGGGTTCTCACACCACCAGCCTGCCAAATTCGGCATCGATCGGCGCGGATGGGTCCTCGACGGCGAACCCGTCGCGGTCGATGTCGACGAGCGCGGCCCGCAGGTCGTCGAACACCGCCGGGTGGGCCGCGATCGCGAGACGGCGGTCGGGGACGTCGCCGTGCAGGCTTCCGACCCGGCAACCGGCCTCGGTGGCGACGAGCCCGCCGGCCGCGAGGTCCCACGGCCGCAGTCCCGACTCGTAGTACCCGTCGAGTCGACCGGCTGCGACCAGACAGAGATCGAGGGCGGCCGCACCGAGGCGGCGGATGTCCCGGACCTCGCCGATGAGACCGGCGACGACCCGGGCCTGGGCGCGGCGTCGCTCGGCGAGGTACGAGAAACCCGTCCCGATCAGTGCGTGGGCGAGGTCGTCGGGCCGGGCCGGCCGCAGTGTCTCGCCGTTGCACGTCGCACCGCCACCGAGGGTGGCGCGGAAGGTCTCCCGACGCATCGGATCGACGACGACTCCGGCGACCACCCGGCCGGCGACGACCGCGGCGATCGAGATGTCGAACCCGGCGAGGCCGTAGAAGAAGTTCGTCGTCCCGTCGATCGGATCGACGACCCAGGTGACCCCACTGGTTCCTTCGTGCCGGCCGGTCTCCTCGGCGAGGAAGGCATCGTCCGGGCGCGCATCGGTGAGCGTCGCGATGATGCGGGCCTCGACCTCCCGATCGGCCGCGGTCACCAGGTCGGTCGCCGAGGACTTCGTGTCGGCGATCCGCACCGTTCCGCCGACCGCCGCACGGAGGTACTCGGCCGCCGCGAGCGCGGCGCTCTCGGCCAGGTCGGCGAGCGCGGCCCGGTCCGCAAAGGGCATGTCGACGGCGTCGTCGTCGGAAGCCATGACTCCAGCATGGCCCACGCGTCCGGCACTCCGGTCACGGGCGGGAATCACCGCCGGGTAGGTTCGTCACGCGTGGAGGAGATCTTCGACCTCGTTCCCGAGCGGGCGATGGCGGTGTTCGCGCACCCGGCCGATGCCGAGATCGCGTGCGGCGCCACGCTCGCCCGTTGGGCCGCCTCGGGGTGTGCGATCGGCCTGGTCGTGGTCACCCGTGGCGACAAGGGCAGCCACGAACCCGATGCCGATCCCTCCACGGTCGCGGCGGCCCGGACGGTCGAGGTCGAGCGGGCGGCCGACGTGCTGGGCCTCGCCCGGCACGAGGTCCTCGGTCTTCTCGACGGTGAGGTGACCAATTCGACGGAGTTGCGGGGGGTGCTGGTGGAGCGGATCCGGGCCTGGCGACCCGAGGTCGTGTTCGGTCACGACCCGACAGCGGTGTTCATCGGAGCGGACTACGTGAACCACCGTGACCATCGTGAAGTGGGTTTCGCGCTGATCGACGCGGTCGCACCGGCGGCCGGGTCGCCGCTGTACTTCCCCGGTGCGGGCACCCCCCACCGGGTCGGCACGTTGCTGTTGAGCGGCACCCTCGAGGTGGACACCCGCGTCGCGGTGGTCGACCACCTCGACGACAAGATCGCCGCGCTCCGCTGCCACCGCTCGCAGTTGGCCGACGACACCGAAGGGGTGGAGACCCTCGTACGTCAGCGGGCCGCCGACGGCCTGGCGACGTCGGGTGTGGCGCAGACCGAGGCGTTCCGGCGGATCAACCTCGGCGGTTGAGCTGCCGACCCGTGCGGGGATTGATGCCCTGCTGGATCGTCCGCCATTCGTTCACGGCCCGGAGCACCAGCGTCGCGACCACGGCGATGCCCAGCGCGCACACGACCGCGCCGACCAGGGCGCCGAGCGCCTCGGGAACCGACGAGTCGCCGCTCACCTGCAGCCGCACGAACGCCCAGCCGATCAGCCCACCGAGCAGACCTCCCGCACAGATCGCCGCGAACGACAGGATCCTCACCTGCCGCGGCGCCACTGCGGTGACCATGCGTTCGGAGGTTTCGGGCATCGATGGGCAACGGTAGTGCCGGTGCACCAGACTGGCCACGTGGCGTTCGATGCCCATCGTCCGGACCCCGAAGCGTCGCGTGCCCGCGATCGCTCCGAGCGGACGATCCTTCATCTCGACATGGACGCGTTCTTCGCGTCCGTCGAGGTCCTCCGCCGCCCGGAGTTGCGGGGACGTCCGGTCGTGGTGGGCGGCGACGGACCCCGTGGCGTCGTGGCCGCGGCCTCCTACGAGGCCCGGGCGTACGGCATCTTCTCGGCGATGCCGAGCACGCGGGCCCGACGGCAGTGCCCCGACGCGGTGTTCGTCCACGGCGACCACGCGCACTATTCGGCCGTGAGTGGTCGGATCATGGCGTTGTTGCGCAACGTCACCCCGCTGGTGGAACCGCTGTCACTCGACGAGGCGTTCTGCGACGTCACCGGCGTGCTGCACGCCCACGACGACGACGTCGCCGCCCTGGGCGCCGAACTGCGGCGACGCATCCGCGACGCCGAAGGACTCGAATGTGCCGTCGGTGTCGGTCCGTCGAAGTTCGTGGCGAAGCTGGCGTCCAAGCGTGCGAAACCGCGCATCGGACGTCCGGGGCGCGGCCCCGGACCCGGAATCGGCGTACTGGTGGTCACCGCCGCAGACCAACAGGCGTTCCTCGACGGATTGGACGTGAGCGAGATCTGGGGGGTGGGACCGGCGACGCTCGCTCGGCTCGCCGACATCGGGGTGCGCACGATCCGCGAGCTGAAAGCGGTGCCCCGGGCCGTCCTCGAACGGCGCTTCGGACCGGCCAACGGCGCGCACCTCCATGCGTTGGCGCACGGGGTCGATCCACGCCCGGTCGTGCCGGACCGCTCGCCGAAGTCCGTCGGTCACGAGGAGACCTATGTGCGCGACCTCGTTGCGACCTCCGAGATCGGCACCGAGGTGCTGCGCCTCGCCGATGCCACCGCGGCGCGGCTGCGTGAACACCGCCTCGAGGGCCGGACCGTGCAGCTCAAGGTCCGGTTCGCGGACTTCACCACGATCACCCGGTCGCGCACCCTCGCCGAGCCGACCGCGTCGTCACGGGACCTCGCCGACGCCGCGGCGCGCCTGATCGGCGACGTCGACGTCACCCGGGGCGTGCGGCTGCTCGGCGTGACCGCGGCGAATCTCGTCGCCGCGACCGCCGACCGCCAGCTCACCCTCGACGTGGACCGCACCGGCCCCTGGCACGACACCGAACAGGTCGTCGACGACGTGCGGGCCCGCTTCGGGCCCGACGCGATCGCACCGGCGGCGCTGCTCGCCGACGGCGCGATCGACGTGCGCCGGCGAGGTGATCAGCAGTGGGGGCGGTCGGACCGATCTTCGGAGACGCCCCGTTCGTGAGCGGTACTCCGGTCGTCGGTCGAACGGCCCGGTCGGAGGCATCGCCCCCCGACGGAGAACGCCACCATCACGAATCGTCCCGCGGACCGGGCCGACGACGTTGAAGGTCGGCGTTCTCTGTGCGAGACTGAGGGCACCCTCGAGATGAGCCCGGTCGTGGACCAGGGGGTCGCAGATGCCACTCTCCGAAGACGAACAACGCATCCTCGATCAGATCGCCGCCGACTTCCACGAACGCGATCCGGAACTGGCGGGCGAGCTCGAGAACTCGACGATTTGGCGGCACGCCCTCGGGCAGATGAAGTGGGCCGCGCTGCTGTTCGTCGTCGGGGTCGGGATCCTGGTGGTCGCGCTCGGCACCGCGTCGAGCTTTTTCGTCGCCTTCGGTGGTTTCCTCGTGATGCTCGTCGCCGCGCTGTGGTTCGAGCGCAATGCCGGCAAGCTGGGTCGGGCCGGGTGGCACCACTACCGGGCCCGGGGCGGCCATGTCGGCTTCCGGGACTACCTGAACAACCAGCAGGACCGGCTCCGTGACCGGTTCCGCGCCGACGAGTAGCCGGCGGGCGGTCGTCTAGTGCCGTGTCAGGCAACATTGGTAGTCCGTCACGTCGGCCAGAACATCCGCTCGCGGCGTCCTCGTCCTCGACGCATTGCCTATGCGCCTTCGTCCTGCGTCCTTGCGAGCGATCGTTCTGACTCGTCGTGAACGTCGCAAACGTTCCCTGACGCGGCACTAGGCGGTCGGCTTCGGCCCGCGGGGGTCGAACCAGCCGACGAACTTCGACCAGCGGGTCCGATGATCGCGGGCGACGCGACCGAGCGCGGAGGCGAATGCCGCGGCTTCGCGGGCATCGGCGTCGGTGACCCCCGAGCTGTTCCAGGCCGCGGCCGATGCGAGTTCGGCCAGTCGTCGGGCGCCGAGGTCGCGCCCACCCGGGCCGCAGAGGCGCTCGAGGCGTTCCTCCATGCGATCGCCCACGTCACGGTCGGTGTCCGCCCGATTCCGGACGAGGTCGAGGGGCCTCCAGGCGTGCAGGGTCTCGGCCCAGGCCAGTCGCACCCGGCGCGCCGGGGTGTCCGCTGCGCGCCGCAACACCCCGCGGCGCAGCAGCCTCACGAGTGCCGCGGACCCCAGCGCCAACGCGAGCACGACGACGAACAGGATGCGTTCCGTCGTCGGCGCGGCCGCCGACGTCGACGGCGGCCCCGGTCGCTCCCCGGCCGGTGCCACCGCGCCGGGGGTCGACGTCGACGGCGTGGGCGCCGCGGTGGTCGGCGCGGCCGGGATCTGGTCCGCGAGCGTCGTCGGGGGCGCCGTGAGGGTCGGCGGGTTGACGCCCGCGTCGTCCTGGTGCGGCTCGATGCCGGTGTAGGCGGTGGCCGCCGGATTCCCCCGCCCCGGCGTCGGCTCGAAGGGCAGCCAACCCAGACCGGCGAAGTACACCTCGGGCCACGCGTGCGCGTTCCGGCCGGTCACGACGAACGACCTGGAACCGTCCGGCGCGCGCTTCTCCGTGCCCCAGGTGAACCCGACCGCGATGCGGGTCGGGAGTCCCACGGCACGGGCCAGCGCGGCGTAGGTCCCGGCGAACTGCTCGCAGAATCCCTCACGCACCCGCAGGAACTCGATCATCGCATTGGTGTTCTCCCCTGAGGGCACCGTCCGCAGGTCGGTGCTGTAGGTGAAGCCGTTCCGGGGAGAGAAGAAGTCCTGGAGCGCTCGGGCCTTCGCATACGGCGTGGCCGCGTCGGCGACGATCCGTCGGGCCTGGGTCCGCAGCACCGACGGGAAGTCGGCCGGGAGCTGCGTGAAGGTCCGCTCGATGTCGGCGGGAACCCTGCCCCGCGCCGCTCGCACCTGTGCCGCCTGCACGTCGGGCACCTGCGCGGTGACCACGTAGGAGAGGTCGGTGACGTCACCGGTCGCACTCGATGCGATCAGGGTCGAATAGTCCTCGTCCCACAACAGGCGCGGGTCGCTGTCGGGGGCACTCTCGTCTTCCAGGGCGTACAACCCGGTGGGGCGGTACGGCGCGGGCGCGAACTGCCCCCCGAGACCGGTGAGGTCGAACGAGGCCTGGAACTGTGCATAGTCGGGTTTCGAGGCCCCCGACGACAGCACGTGTCCGGCCTCGGGGACCCGGGAGTCCGGGGGTGACCAGGTCTCGCCGTCGAAGTCGTCGAGTGCCATCAACCGCCAGTACTCGCCGTGGCGGGCGTCGACGGTGAACAGCACGTCGTCGGCCTGGTCCACCAGGCGCGTCCGGATGTCGACGAGTGGGCTCACGACCGTGATCGTGTGCTTGTCGTGCAGCCCGACCATCCCCTGGGTGTCGAGCGACGGCACGGTCGCCGCCGCGCCGAGACCCACCAAGAGCGCTGCGCCGGCCATCGTCGCGCCTCGGACCACCGGCCGCCACGAGCCGGCCCGGGCCGGTCCGGCTCGTCGCGTCGGGGAAAGGTGGCGGACGACCAGGACGTGGAGCGCGAGCGCGCCGGCGTAGAACGCGGTGCAGAACCAGCGATGGTCGTCGGCCGCGAGTGAGGTCACGACCACGAACACCGTCGTGGACGGGACCAGCGCCTCGACCGGCGCGGCGTAGCCGAAGGTGAGACGGTCGGTGCTCCACGCCACGATCCAGAGCGCGACGGCGGCGGCGAACACGAGCCCTGCCTCGGGGGCGACCGGCGCCGTGCCGTTCCGCAACGTGTCGATCGCGGCGTCGAGATTCTCCGAGATGACCCCGAAGGTCGACGGTGTCGGGATTCCCGCGGTGACGGCCGACCAGTGGGTGGCGTCGATCGTCACCAGCGTCCCCCCGGCGAGCATGACCAGGATCCTCCCGCCCGCCGGCAGTCTCCGGCTGAGGGCCGCGAGGAGGTGACCGGCGACCACGACGCTCACCAACGGGACGAGAAAGCCGGGGGAGTCGAACACCCTGACGAACCCGACGGTCACCGCGACCGTCACCAGCGTCAGTGTCGCCGTGGGCAGCGCCTCGGGCAGCGCGCCGCGTCGCGTCTCCGCCGTCACCGAGTTTCCAGTGGGGCGCGGGTGCGGCGTCTCGTCCCGGCCAGGTGGCGGTCCCACACCGCGGCGAACTCGTCGTCGGGTCCGACGACGAGCGCCGTCGGTGTGGCGCCCGGGACGTCGAACGACGACGCGAACACCACGGTGGTGGTCATCGTGCCCATGGGCGCGACCGCATCGAGCGACGCGACCCCGGCGGCGGTCGTGATCACGACGACCGGGTCCTGTCCCCGGTCGGGCACGTCGATCGGGTCCGTCGACACTTCGACCACCGCGAGCATCCCCAGCACCAGGTCGAGCTGATTCGAACCCGTCGCCCGGGTCGAGTCGAACCCGGCCGTGGTGCACAGTCGCGTCGGCCGGCCGATGCGACCACCGGCTGCCAGGATGCTCGCCGCGGCCGACACGGCCCGCTCGAACGTGGTGGCGTCGTGCCACCGGGCCCGCACGTCGAGGACCACGGTGCAGGCCGGCCGGCGGGGTTCCGCGTCGCGACGGACCACGAGTTCGTCGCGTCGGGCGCTGGTGCGCCAGTGGACCTTGCGCAGGTCGTCGCCACGTGTGTACTCGCGCAACGACGAGAACTCCGAGCCGTGCGTGTTGGCCGGTGGGGCCTCGACGTGGTCCTCGGATTCGACGAGGAGCGTCGGCGGCTCGATCGTCTCGATGCGGGGAAGCACCGTGAGCTGTGTGGTTCCCGGCCCCGGCAGGAGCCGACGCGCCAGCCCGAACGGGTCGGTCACCTCGAGGCGCATCGGCCCGACGGTGCAGATGCCCCGGCGACCGACCCGCAGCGAGTAGGTGGTGGGCTCGGTCTCGCCCGCCGCGAGCGGTCGGACCGACTGGCGGGCCGTCGAGGCGCGACCGTCCGGATAGGTGATCGGGTCGGCGAGCCGCAGTTGACGGCTGTGTCCCGAGCCGACGTGGGTCGCCGAGATCTGCACGGTGACCGTGGAACCGGTGATCGCCCGGCTCGCCCCGAGCACGCGAGCGCACCGCACGGTGGGCTGCACGCTCCGCAGGGCGACGACGGCGGCGACGACCAGGGCCACGAGAGAGATGCCCAGCCCGGTCAACTCGACCAGGCCGACGACGAGCCCGACGGCGGTCGTCGCCACGCCCAGGACCGCGACCACCGTGCCCGTCGCCGTGACGGGCGCCGTGCGGCGCCGGGCGCGTTCAGACGGCTCGGGCACCGGTCGGCACCGGGCGGCGCTGCACGATCTCGGTCAGTACCTGGGATGCGGACACTCCCTGGATCCGGGCGTCGGGGGAGAGGATGAGGCGGTGCGCCACGACGGGGACGAGCACGTCGCGGATGTCGTCGGGGATCACGTACCCGCGGCCGTGGAGCGCCGCGTGGGCCCGGGCGACGTGCTGGAGGGTCAGGGTGGCACGTGGCGACATGCCGACGTCGATCGCCGGGTGTTCCCGGGTGGCGCGGGCGATGTCGACCAGGTAGGTGCGCAGGGTCCCGGCGACGCCCACCCGGTCGATCGCGGCCGACAGCGCGGTCGACTGCTCGGGGGTCACCACCGCGTCGAGGGTGTCGACCTGCGAGATGCCCTCGTCGCGGGTGAGCAGATCGACCTCGTCCCGGGCGTCGGGGTAGCCGATCGAGAGGCGCATGCAGAACCGGTCGAGTTGGCTCTCGGGGAGCGGGTAGGTCCCCTCGTGTTCGACCGGGTTCTCGGTGGCGAGGACCATGAACGGACGAGGAAGGTTCCGGGTGGTGCCGTCGACGGTGACCTGGCGTTCGGCCATTGCCTCCAACAACGCCGACTGGGTCTTCGGTGAGGCCCGGTTCACCTCGTCGGCCACGACGACGTTGGCGAAGACCGGACCGGGACGAAAGCTGAATTCCGACGTGTTGCGGTCCCACACGTCGACCCCGACCACGTCACCGGGCAACAGGTCGGGCGTGAACTGGATGCGTCCGAAGGTGCCGCCGATCGAGCGGGCGAGGGCCTTGGCGAGGGTGGTCTTGCCCACCCCGGGCACGTCCTCGATCAGCAGGTGCCCCCGTGCGAGCAGGCAGACCAGCGCGAGGTCGATCACCGAGCGCTTGCCCACGATCACCCGCTCGACGTTGTCGGCCAACGCGGTGCAGAATTCGGTGAATCCGGCGTGCGCCTCGATCGGTTCGCTCTCGACCGGGGTTGTGGTCACGGCATCCTCCTCGATGGGTGTCGAGCATACTGGCGACGACCGCTCGGCTGACCGGTAGCCTGCGGCCATGTCGGATCGGTCCTGGGTGTTCGGAACGGTGGCGGCCGTGGCGAAGCACCCGGTGCTCTGGCCGACCGCGGTGGTCCAGGTGGTCCGGCTCGCGGCGCCGGGATGGTGGCGGCGTCGACCGTTTCTCCCGCTTCCCGCGCCGGGCTATGTGCACTTGCGGGTGACGACCATGTACGGCGGTGACGGGACGCGGCCGATCGAGCCCGACGACGTGGTGGCCTGGCTGCGCTGGTGTCGCGCCGACGCACGGCGATGACGGCGCCGCGGCACGGGTACCAGGCGAACGGAACGTCGGGTGGCGAGAGGTCGTCCGGTCCGGCGCCCGCGGAGCTGACGGTGCGGCTCCACCGGGTGCGACTGGAGGCGGCCACGACCCTCCGCTCGGCGAGGGAGACGATCGCGGACCGTGAGGTGATCCTCGTCGAGGTGGTCGACGCCGCGGGCGGTGTCGGCTGGGGGGAATGCTCCGCGCTGCCGCGTCCGGGGTACACCCCCGAGTACCTCGACGGCTGCTGGGCGCTGCTCCGCGAGATCCTGGTGCCGTCGGTGGTGGCGGAACCCCACACCGCGCTCGAGCAGTTGGCAGCGGTTCCGGGGCATCCCATGGCGCGCAGCGCTCTCGTGGGGGCGCTGGTCGACCTCGACCTGCGGGCACAGGGTCGATCTCTGGCATCGGTGCTCGCCGAGGGAGGTCCGACCGCGGCGCGGGTGCCCTCCAACGCCGTGATCGGCATCCACGACGATCTCGGCGAACTCGAAGCGGCGGTCGACCGGGCCGTCGCCGCCGGGCACCGCAGCGTCAAGCTCAAGATCGATCCGCGCCACGACGTCGTGCCGCTCCGGGCGGTGCGCCGGGCGTGGCCCGAGCTGCCCCTCGCCGTCGATGCGAACGGTTCGTACCCCGATGCCGACACCGCCGTCGCCGCCGTGGCCGAGCTCGAACGCGTCGCGGGGACGCTGGTCTACGTCGAACAACCACTCGCCGCCCCCGACCTCGTGGGAACGGCGATCGTGGCACGGCGATCGGCCAGTCGTATCGCTCTCGACGAATCGGTCACCGGCATCGGCGAGGCGGTGACGGCGCTCTCGCTCGGCGCGGTCGGCGCGCTCGATCTCAAACCCGCCCGCGTCGGGGGACCGCTCGAGGCGATGGCGATCGGTCGGATCATGGCGGCCGAAGGCATCCCGGTGTTCTGCGGCGGCATGCTCGAATCGGGCATCGGTCGGGCCACGGCGCTGGCGTTCGCCGCACAGCCGGTGTGCACCCTGCCCGCCGATCTGGGTCCTTCGGCCCGCTACCACCGCCGGGACGTGACCGCACCGTTCGAGTTGGTCGACGGCGAGATCGACGTTCCCGACGGCGCTGGTCTCGGGGTCGAACCCGATCCGGAGATCCTGTCCGAGGTGTCGATCGACCGGTGGCGGTACCCGTGACGGGGCGTCGATGACCGGATTCGTGGCGCGCACCGTGCGCGGGCCGGTCGCCGAGGTGCACGGCGCGGCATTTCCCGAGGTGATCGGTCGCGACGTCTGGTTCGTCGAGCCGGTCGACGCCGCCGTGGTGCTGGGGAGTACCCAACCGCTCGCCTCGTTGGATCTCGGAGAGGTGACACGACGGGGGCTCGGCGTGGTGCGACGACATTCCGGTGGCGGTGCGGTGGTGGTGGAGGCGACATCGTCGTTCTGGTTCGACCTCTGGTTGCCCGCGGACGACGAGGCCTTCGACGACGACATCGGCCGGTCGGCGCACTGGCTGGGTGACGTCGTGGTCGACGCCTTGGCGTCGCTCGGTGTCGACGGCGACGTGGTGCGTGCCGAGGACGTCGTGCGTGAGGAGGCGGACCACAGGTGGGCGAAGCTGGTCTGCTTCGCCGCGACGGGCGCCGGGGAGGTCGTGGTCGACGGACGCAAGGTGGTGGGAATCTCGCAGCGCCGCACGCGTGCCGGCGCTCGCTTCCAGGTGGTGATCCCCGGCGACTTCGACCCGGCCGCGACCGCAGCGCTGTTCGCGCTGGCGCCGCCGGAGCGGGCCGAACTGACCGAGTTGCTCGGTCGGCGGGCCGCGGGGGTCGCTCTCGAGCGAGCTGCGCTGCGCCGGGCGATCACCGAGGCGCTCCAGATGCGCTGACGTCGCCTGCAGCGGCAGCGAGCCACTGCATCGTCGACACGCCGGGCGGATGGGAGCCGATGGTCCCACGGGGCGGATGTCGAGAATCGCGCTTGAACGTGGGGAGAAAACGCAATAGGGTGGGATGCCATGGGAGCCAGTGGGCAGACGACCCTCACCGACCGGCAGTCGTCGGTCGAGCGCGTCGAGCTCGTCGGCGAACATCCCCGCTCGCTCGACGACCGCGGACGGCTCTCGGTGCCCACGGCGTTCCGTCCGGCGTTCGACGAAGGCGCCGTCGTGCTCCAGTGGCCCGGCCCGTGCGTCGCGATCATGCCCGTCGCCGAGTACCGCGAGACCGAGGCGAACATGCGCGCCAAGGAGCGCAACGAGCTGGCCGACTCCCGGGCGCGCGAGGCACTGAACGCCCTGGCGAACCACGCCCACCTCGACGCATCGGGTCGGCTGTTCATCGCCGAGTCGCTGCGCGCCTTCGCCGGGTTCGAACGGGAACTCGTCGTGGTCGGCCAGCGCACCCGCCTGGAGTTGTGGGCGCGCGCCACCCACGACGAGGGCGCCGAAGAGCGGTGGCAGGCGCTGGTCGCGCACATCTCCGCGGAGGCCTTGTGACCCATGCCCACCGCGATGCACACTTCCCGGCGGACGGACCCGGCCATGACTGACGGACCATCGTTCGCCCACACCAGCGTGTTGCTCGACGAGGTCGTGGCGATCTTCGCCGAGGTCCCCGACGGTCCCATCGTCGACACGACCCTGGGCGGGGGCGGCCACGCCGCCGCGCTGGCCCGGTCGCGTGCCGGCCGGACCATCGTCGGGATCGACCGGGACCCCGTCGCGCTCGAAGCCGCGGCGGCGCGCTTCGCCGCCGATCCGGATCTGCGCGGTCGACTCGAGACCCGGCATGGCCGTTTCGACGAGATCCTCGGCGACATCGATCGTGCCGGGCCCGTGGCCGGTGTGCTGTTCGACCTGGGCGTCTCGTCGCCTCAGTTCGACCGGGCCGAGCGGGGTTTCAGCTACCGGGCGGACGCCCCGCTCGACATGAGGATGGATCCCGGGGCACCCCGATCGGCGGCCGACCTGCTCGCCGACGCCGACGTGGACGAGATCGCCCGGCTGCTCTGGGAGTACGGGGACGAACGATTCGCCCGCCGCATCGCGCGGGCGATCGTCGCGGCGCGACCGGTCACCACGACCGGCCAACTCGTCGACCTCGTCCGCGCCGCGATCCCCGCGCCCGCGCGACGTCGGGGTGGGCATCCGGCGAAGCGGACCTTCCAGGCGCTCCGGATCGCCGTCAACGACGAACTCGACGCGCTCGCAGCCGGCGTGGAGACCGCGCTCGGCACGGTCGTCCCCGGCGGTCGGATCGCGGTGATCAGCTACCACTCCGGCGAGGACCGGATCGTCAAACAGCTCTTCCGGCAAGCCGTCACCGGCGGGTGTGTCTGCCCTCCCGGGTTGCCCTGCGTCTGCGGTGCCGTACCCACCGCACGCTGGGTGGCCCGGAAGGGCACCACGCCCGGAACAGCCGAGATCGAAGCGAACCCGCGGGCGGCGAGCGCCCGCCTGCGCGCCGTGGAGGTGCTCGCATGAGCATGGTCGCCCCACCCCGTCCCGCACCGCGGACGCGTCCGGACAGGGAGCCGCGTGCGCGCCGCACCGAGCAGCCCGATCGCCATCTCCGGGTCGTCGCACCCCCGCGTCGCCGGGGGCATCGACGGCTGTTGTCGTTCTTCGTGCTCGTCGGCTTCTTCGTCATCCTGCTCGGTACCGCGACCTTCCACGTGCGTCTCGTGACCGGCCAGCAGCGGATCGACCGGCTCGACCGCCGGGCCGCGGCCGCGCAGGCCGAGTACGATCGCCTCCGACTCGACGTGGACCGGCTCTCCGCCCCGGACCGGATCGTCGCACGCGCCCGGGCACTCGGCATGGTCGACGCCCAGGACCCCACCTGGCTCGCTCCCGGATCGCCGGCGATCACCGCCGGCGGCGGACACGGGGGAGCGGGGCTCCAGGACTACCTGGACGTCAAGCCGTACCTGAAGGACGGCCAGTGAGCGCGCCGGCATGAACGACGACGACCCGCCGCGCATCGCGGACGGTTTCTTCGGTGCCGGGACGCCGGGGCCCCCCTCGGCGCGTACCCGTCACCGCGGTCGCAGCGCCGACACCGGTCGCAGCAGCGGCAGGTCCACGGGATCGACCCACCGGGCGCCGCCGCGGCGTCGGTCGACCACCACCCGCGCGGAGCGGCGTGACCCGGTCCGGTCACCCACCGGCACGGGCCGGCCGTCCCGGGATCGCGAAACGGGTCGCGCGCCCCGTCGACAGGTCGGAGCCGCCACGATGGCGTCGGGGCGGGGACCAGGAGGCGACGGTGGCCGGTCGCGCCGTCGACGCCGTCGCGCTGCGCCGCCACCGGGCCGTCGGGGGCCGACGAGCAACACCCGTCAGCGCTATCTGGGGATCGGCGCGGCGTTCTGTCTGTTGTTGACCCTGGCCGTCGGCAAGCTGACCGATCTCCAGGTGCTGAGCCCCAATCGCTACCGCGACACCGGTGTCGCCCAGCGGACCGTGCGGGTCGCCCTGCCCGCCGCGCGCGGCGCCGTGCTCGACCGCAACGGCCAGGACCTCTCGGTGTCGGTGCCCCGTTCGACGGTCGTCGCCGACCCCACGCAGGTCTCCGACGTCGCTGCCGAGGCCGCGCGTCTGGCGAAGTTGCTGAAGATGGATGCCGCCGACGTCGCCGACCTGCTCCGCACGAAGTCGCGCTTCGTCTACATCGCACGGACGATCCCCGACCGGACGGCCCACGAGATCTCGAAGTTGGCGGACGCCGGCGATCTCGACGGCATCGACCTGATCACCGAATACCAGCGGGTGCGTCCCAACGGCGACGATGCCCGTTCGGTGATCGGCGTGACCGACATCGACGGCGTCGGGATCAGCGGCCTGGAATCGCAGTACGACAAGACGCTCGAGGGAACACCCGGCGAGCTCTCCTACGAACGCTCCGCGATGGGACCCATCCCCGGAGGCGAGAAGGACCTGAAGTCGGCATCCCCCGGCGAAGACCTGCAGCTGACCATCGACCTGCCACTGCAGTACGCCGCGGAGAAGCTCGTGGCCGCGCAGGTGAAGGCGACCGACTCGGCATCGGGTATCGCGATCATCACGAAGCCGTCCACCGGCGAGGTGCTGTCGATGGTCAACGTCGCCGCCGATCCGAAGACCGGCAAGGTGGCGCCCTCGACCAACAACGAGGCTCTCACCACGGTGTTCGAACCCGGGTCGGTCAACAAGGTCATCACCGTTGCCGCGGCCCTGGCCGACGGCAAGGTCACCCCGTCGACGGTCCTGCCCCATCCACCCACCCTCACCCTGGGCGGAGCGACCTTCGAAGAGGCCGAGGCCCTGCCCTCGCAACTCAGTGTGACCGACATCCTCACCGTGTCGTCAAACATCGGCACGATCGAGCTGGCCCGGATGCTCGGCAAGGACCGGGTCGACGAGGCACTGCGCAACTTCGGCTTCGGTGAGAAGACCGCATTGGACTTCCCCAACGAATCGCCCGGACTCCTCCTGCCCACCTCACAGTGGAGCGGGTCGTCGATCGGATCGATCCCGATCGGGCAGGGCATCTCGGTGACGGCCATGCAGATGCTGCAGGTGTACAACACCATCGCGAACGGCGGTGTCGCCGTGCCCACCCGCCTGGTCGACGCCACGATCGACGCCCAGGGTCACCGCCACCCCGTCGGCCGGGGCGCGCCACGCCGGGTCATCTCGTCGGAGGTCGCCAGACAGGTCCGGGGTATGCTGGCCAACGTGGTGCGCACCGGCACCGGCACCAAGGCCGCGGTCCCCGGCTATCAGGTGGCAGGCAAGACCGGGACCGCACGAATGCCGCTCGAGGACCATCAGCCGGGCGACGGATACCTCGGGCTCGACGGTCGCTACCACTACGTCTCGACGTTCGTGGGCATGCTTCCCGCCGGCGACCCCCAGCTCTCGATCATCGTGGTGCTCAACGACGTCGACCGGAACCGCAAGGGCTCGTACTTCGCCTCGGACACGGCCGCGCCGCTCTTCGGTGAGCTCGCGACCGAGGCCGTCCGGCGGCTCCACCTGCCGCCGGCGAGCGGTGGTGATCCAACCGACGGCCTGCCCGACGTGAGTTCGCAACTGCTCGAGATCGGCGACGGACCCACGAGCCGGAGCGGGACCGAGGCGTCGGTGGCGCCGTGACGGCGGACGCGGCTGCGATCGTGGCGCGTCTGGACCGTCACGGCATCGGAGCCGAAGTGCACGGTGACCCCCATTTCGCCTGTGACGACGTCTACCACGATCATCGTCAGGTCCGCCCCGGCGGCCTGTTCTGCTGTGTCGTGGGCAGCCGCGACGACGGCCACGACCATGCCGCGGAAGCCGTCGAGGCCGGGGCCGTCGCCCTGCTCGGGGCGCGCCGAGTCGACCTCGGCGTGCCACAGATCGTCGTCGACGACGTCCGCGCCGCCATGGGCCCGGTCGCGGCGCTGGTCCACGGAGACCCGAGCGCCGAGCTGTGCTGCGTGGGGATCACCGGCACGAACGGCAAGACGACCACGGCCGCGCTGCTGGGCAGCGTGCTGCGGGCCGCCGGCCACGAACCCGAGGTCATCGGTACCCTCACCGGGGCACGGACCACGCCCGAGGCGACCGACCTTCAGCGTGACCTCGCCCGGGCGCGTGGAGCCGGGCGCACCCACGTGGTGATGGAGGTGTCGTCGCACGCCCTCGCTCTGCGCCGGGTCGACGGGATGCACTACGCCGTGAGCGTGTTCACGAACCTGTCGCGGGACCACCTGGATTTCCACGGCACCATGGAGGCCTACTTCCGCGCCAAGGCCCGCCTGTTCGAACCGGACCTGAGCGCCCGGGCGGTCGTCGACGTCGACGACGCCCACGGTCGGCTGCTGCGTGACGCCGCCGCGATTCGCGTCGAGGGATTCTCCACCGCGGATGCCGAACCGGTCGACGGGCTCGCCCCGATCGAGTGCACCTGGGCGGGCGAGCGGGTACGCCTCGCACTCGCCGGACGGTTCAACATCGCCAACGCCGTCGCCGCCGCCTCGGCGGCGCGGGCACTCGGCGTCGACGACGACGTCGTCAGAGCCGGGCTGGAGGCCGCCGAAGCCGTGCCGGGGCGCTTCGAGATGATCGCATCCACCCGGCCCGCCACCGTGATCGTCGACTTCGCCCACACGCCCGACGGCCTGGACAAGGCCGTGTCGGCGGC
>JBDZVK010000160.1:0-6624 GCA_040255725.1 Actinomycetota bacterium | reverse complement strand
GTCGTGCCCGACGAACCCGACTGTCCACCCAGGCCGACGTCCTTGGTCGGGTTGCGTTCCGAGGTCTCGGGCACCCCGTCGCCGAACAGGTCGACCAACGCCCCGCGGAACGTCGACTCGACCGCCACGTGCAGGTTCCCGTCCGAGTCCTCGTACGCGACGATCACCTGTTGCAGCTCGGGCAGCGAGTTGCCCGACGACTTCACGTACCAGGGCCGCACGTACAGCAGTGACTGATCGATCGGGATCACCAACAGGTTGCCGTACTCGCACTCTGAACCCCCGCTCTGCTCACCGGAGTTGCACAACAGGGTCTGGGTCGACGACACCTTGCGGTCAGACATCATCGAAGCGGCCACGTTGTAGGGCCCCGAGGGCAGATTGCTGCCCGGCAATTGGAACAGATCCAGCCGGCCGTAGTCGTCGGGGTCGCTCTCCGCGGTCATGAACCCGGTGAGCACCTGCTTGTTGGGCGCGCCGGACTGCTTCGGCACGAACGGGCGCAGGATCAGGAACGACTCGGACTTCGACGACGGCAACCGCATCAGCAGGTAGTACGGGTCCATCGGCGCCGCACCCGACTCGATCGGGTTGCCGTTCGCGTCGACCGCGCCGGGCGCGGTGCCCGCCTGGAGACCCGCCTTGTTCGGGTCGGCCGAGATCTCCCAGGCGTTCTCCTGGGTGTAGAAGCCGTTCGGATCGGTCAGGTGGTACCGCCCGTACATCCTGGTCTGCACCTTGAACAGGTCCTCGGGATACCGGAAGTGCTCGGCCAGATCCCTCGGAACCTCCGAGCCGGAGGTGAACAGCTTCGGGAACGCCTTGGTGTACGCGCGGATCAGCGGGTCGTGCGGGTCGATCACGTACAGCGTCACCGTCCCGTCGTAGGCGTCGACGACCGCCTTCACCGAGTTGCGGACGTAGTTGAAGCGACTGTTCAGGCCCGAGGAGTCGGCGATGTCGGAGGTGACCGCCCGCTGCGCGTTCGGGTAGTGCGCGGTGGTCGTGTAGCCGTCGATGATGTAGTCGATGTCGCCGTTGGCGCGCACCACCACGTACGGGTCGTTGTCGAAGGCCAGGAACGGCGCCAGGTTCTGCACCCGGGTACGGACGTCGCGGTACATCAGCACCTTGGAGTCGCCGTCGACGTTCGAGGAGATGAGCGGGTTCACGTCCGCGAAGCGCAGCGCGACCGCCGCCCGGTGCACGAACCCACCGAAACCGGATCCGATCCGGATCCCGCCGGTGCCGTCATAGCGGTTGAACTTCGTGTTCCCCGCCTCGTCGGTGTAGTCGATCTCCTTGGTGTTCGAGTCCGCGATCACGTACCCGCTCAGCCCCTCGCCGAAATAGGTTGCGGGCTGTTTCACCTGCGTGCCCGAGCCGGCCGACACGACCGGGATGTCCTTGTTGGTGAACACGGGCTGGCCCGAATCCGACGCGTTCGTGGCGGCCATGATGTTGCCGTAGCCGTGCGTGTACGACAGGTGCCTGGCGACCCAGGACTTCTGAGGCAGGGACTCCCCGTCGATGTCCCGACCCGACGTGAGGACCTGGGTGATGCGTCCGTCGATGTCGTAACGGTCGATGTCGGGTTCGGGGACCTTGTAGAAACTGCGGATCCCCTGGAGCTTGGTGAACACCTCCTGCATCACGGCCGGATCCCACAGTCGCACGTTCTGCACCGTCACGGCGTTGTCGTTCAGCGTCGCGGCGTCGATCTCGCCGTCGTTCGCGAAGGGTTCGACGTGCACCTTGTCGAGACCGAACGCCGCCCGGGTCGCCTCGATGTTGTGCACCAGATACGGCTGTTCCTTGCTCTCTTCGGAGGGTTGCACGCTGAAGCGCTGCACGAGCGCGGGCACCGCGACCCCGCCGAGCACGGCCACCACCGCCCACAACCCGACCGCCATGATCGGGAGCATCCAGCCCCGCCGCCAGATGTTGACCACGAACAGCACGCAGGCGAAGACCGAGATCACCAACAGCAGGTCGATCGCCTTGAGCTGGATGTTGGTGTCGGTGTAGAGCGCGCCGTCGACGGTGCCCCGGGTGGAGAACACCAACTGGAACCGACCGAAGTAGTAGTCGGCGGTCTTGGTCAGTGCCAGCAGTGCCAGCAGGACCGAGGCGTGCACCTTGACCCGCTGCGACACCCGGTCGGAGAAGTGCATCCCGGGCCGCGCCTGGACGAGGATCCCGCCGTTGAAGTAGTGCGCGACCAGCGTGGCGAGCAGCGTCACCACCAGCGCCGCGAACAACCACGAGACGAGGAACTCGATGAAGGGCAGCCGGAACACGTAGAAGCCGATGTCGCGCCCGAAGGTCGCGTCCTTCGTGCCGAAGGCGACCTCGTGGTTGAAGAGGATCCAGTCGTTCCACTGCGAGGCCGCGCCCGCCCCCATGAACAGGCCGAGCACGAGCGCGAAGGCGATCCGGATCCGACCCCGCCGCTGCCCGAACAGTTCGTTGAACCGCAACACCACCGGGTCTTCGTTGGTGATGAGCGAGTACTCACCCGCCACGCGGTCGGCGATCCAGAGGTTCACGAGGACGATCAGGAAACCGACCACGACGAAGATCGCGCCCAGGACCAGCTTGGCTCCCAGCACCGCACGCCAGACGCTCGTGCGGTCCTGGGAGGCGAACCACAGGTAGTCGACGTAGAACCCCGAGGCGCCTCGCAGCGACGCCAAGACCACGACGAGGATCCCGAGGACGATCAGCGCGATGATGCGGCGTCGCCGACGCGTCTCGAACGACGAACGCGGGCGCCGCCTGGGCTGTCGGCCTTCGGAGCGTCGCATGACCCGGCCAGCCTAGAGGACGCGCCGACCGGTGCATCCGGCGGTCGCACGCCGCGGCCGGAACGCCTCGCGTGGTCGGGCGGCAGGCGGCCCGCGCCGCCTGCCGCGTCGTCGCTCCGGGCGGACCGCACCCATCTGAGACCGGCTCACCGGGCGGCGGCCCAGCGGAGGGTGGCCCACAGAAGGCCGGCCCACGGGAGATCTGGTCAGAGGAGCTCGGGCAACGCCAGGCAGCGACAGCCGGGGTGGGCCGGGGCGACGGCCTGCCCGGTCGGGAACGCGTCGCCCACCGCGACCGGACCTTCGAGCTGGTTGTCGTTGCAGTCCGAGCAGGGCGCGTCACCGGGGCCGCAGTACCAGACCAGACCGGTCGCGGCCGGGATCGCCGCCCGGATGCCCAGGCCGAATGCCCGGGCGCACGCGTCGGCAACCGCCGCGGCGAGCCGTGCGCCCCGCCACTCGCGGTAGCACGCCCTGATCCGGTCGGCGAGTTCGAGGTCGTCGATGGCCGCGACCTGATCGTCCTCGTCGTCATCGACGGCGCCTTCGCCGAGGGCCACGACGAGCCGTGCCCGCAACGGCTCCGCGATCGAGTCGATCAACTCCTCGGTCGCCGCGGTCACGTCGACGTCGCCGTGGTCCGACGCGGTCGGGTCCAGGTCGCCGGCGAGCGCGACCCCCGAGGCGACCGCGCCGGCGAGATCGTCGCGGATCACCCCGACCCAGTCCGCGGCGAACGCCTCGGGCGGGCCGAGCACGTCGTCGACCGACGGGGAGCCGCGATGGCGGCGGAGCTCGTCGAGCAGGGCGCTCTGCTGGTCGGAGAGCTGCCGCTTCAGGTGCTTGGCCAGGCGCCTGGCGACCTCGTCGACCGCGGCGTCCCGTCGCTCGAACACAGCGGCAAGGCGCTCGGCCTCGGCGTCGAGGGCACCCTCGGGCTGGGCTTCGGCCTGCGGCGCGGGCGGCTCCGCGGTGGCGCCGGTGGCTTCCCCGCCCGCCCGGCGCCCGGACGGCGCGTCCTCGCCGTCGTCGCCGGTGGCGGCCGTCTCGGCAGCGCCGGAGGTGTCGGTTCCGGGCTTGTCGTCGACTTCGGGCCGCTTGTCGGCTTCGGCGCGCAAGCGGGCGAAGATGCCCGAGACCGCATCGTCGGAGGCCGGTGTGTCGCCGGTGGCGCCCGGACCGGACGGTTCGGTCGACTCGGCGCTCGTGGCCGCCGCCGGCGCGGGCTCGGCCCGCGTCGCTACAGGCGCCGACGTTCGCCCTCCGCGTGACCCGGCGTCGGTCACGGGCACCGGTGCCGCGGCGGCCGGCGTGGTCGCCGCCTCCGCCGGTGGCGCGGCCGCCGCGGGGACGTCGGGCGCATCCTCGGCGACGACCCGGACCCGTTCGAAATCGGCCGACGCGTCGACCGGGGGCATCGGTACGTCGGGTAGCTCGTCGCCGTCGAGCGGATCGTGCCGGCGTCTGGCGCGGCGACCGTGCCGCCGGTGATTCGCCCGTGACGCATCTTGCGGGGCCGACGGAGCCGGCGTGTCGTGCGGCTCCGATGCGGTGTCGTCCGCAGCGTCGGTCACCTCGCCGCCGGCCACGTCCGGCGCGTCCGACGCCGCCGTCTCGGCGACCTCGACCGCCGCGGCGTCGCGCGACGGAACGTCGCCGGCGACCCCGGTCGCCGCGTCGGCGCCGGCGGCGCCGGACGCGGTCTCCACCGGGGCGTTCTCGTCGCCCGCCGGACCCTCGACCTCGGCATGCTCCTCCGGTGGTGCCTCGGCATCGGCCGCCGGCGACGGGGGCGCGATGATCGGCAGGTCGGCGGAACGGGCGAGTTCGAGTTCCGCGAGCATCTCCTCGGGCGTCGGCAGATCCTCGTTGCCGATCCGGCGTGCCGCCTCGTCGGCGACCCGCTTCGCCTCATCGAGCACGATGTCGAGCTCGCCTGTCGCCTGATCGGTCGTCGCCCGGATCACCTCGTAGGCCGTGATCAGCCGGTCACGGCCGGCGTGGAGCTGCTCGAGATGCTGGCGCGCCGCCCGCCGCTTCCGCGACAGATCGCTCAGCACCCGGTCGCGCATGCGCTCGGCCTCGGCGACCTGGGACATGGCCCGCTCGGTGAGGGCGTGCAGCTCGTCGGTGGTCTCGGCGCGTCGTCGGGCGACGTCGGCCTCGACCTCGGCCCGAGTCGACTCGGCTTCGGCCTGGGCCTCGGCCCGGACCCGCGCCGCTTCCTCGTCGGCCTCGCGCCGGATCGTCGTCGCGTGCTCCTGCGCCGTAGCGAGCTCCGCCGCGATCTCGTCGCGGGCGGCCTGGCGCTCCGCGGCCTGCTCGGCCTCGAGCTGTTCGCGCCGGCTCGCCAACTCGGCCTCGCCCGCAGCTCGTACGTCGGCCAGATGGGCTTCACCCGCGGCACGTGTGGCCTCGGCGGCCTCCTCGGCGTCGCTGCGAACGGCCCGCGCGTCGGCTTCTGCCTGCGCGCGCGTCTCGGCGGCGTCGTCGGCCGCCTGGCGGACCAGCACTTCGGCCTGTGCCTTCGCCTTCGCCTCGATCTCGGCCGCCGCCTCACGGGCGGTGCGCAGCACGTGGGCCGTTTCCTCGCCCAGCACGCGCGCCACCTCATCGGGGTCGAGACGGGTCAGGTCCGCCCGCCGGGCCGCCGCCTCGGCCTCGGCGAGCAACCGCTCGAGTTCGGCTTGCCGCTGGGTGAGCGAGCGGACGATCTCGGCGACACCGACCAGATGGACCCTGACCTCGTCGGGGTTCCAACCCCGGAACGAATTCGAGAATCTGGGCGACGCGATGGCGTCGATCTCGGCGGTGGACGGGGTGGAATCGGCGTCGGAAGGCACAACCATGGCACCTTCGATGCTACGACCGGGCGGGAGCCGAGCGAGGGATGCCTCCGGGCCCGCATCGCACCCTCGAGACCGCGCACGGGGCCCGGCGATCGGCGGCGCGCGCAGACCGCTCGGCCCTGCGGACGCAAGCCCGCAGGACGCTCAGTGGGTTTGCTTGCCGCGCAGCTTCCGGAGCTGGGTGAGGGCGTCGTCGAGACTCTTCACCGGGATGACCCGCAGCCCCGACGTCGCGTCCCCGCACGCCGGCGTGGCGGCAGCGGACGTGGCGTCATGCGGATCGGCCGACTTCGACGCCGATCGAGCCGGGTACGGATCGCCGATCGCCGCACAGGCGTCGGCCGCGTTCGCCGTCGGCACCAGGAAGTAGTGCACGCCGGCGTCCCGCACCGCCGCGACCTTCTGCCGAATGCCGCCGATCGGACCCACCGAGCCGTCGACCTGCATCGTGCCCGTCACCGCGATCTCACGCCCGCCGGTGAGGCCCTCCTTCGAGAGTTTGTCGATCAACGAGAGGGTCAGGGCCAGACCCGCCGAGGGGCCACCGATGTCGCCGGTGTCGAACCCGACGTCGAAGGGGAACTGGTAATGGGGCCGGGTCTCCATGTAGATGCCGAGGAACGGCGCCCGGGCGCCGTCACGTTCGGTCGAACCCAGCGTCACCTCGAGCTTCTTGGACTGCGACACGCCCAGCCGGTCGACGGTGATCGTGACCTTCTGGCCCGGCTTCGCGCCGCTCATGAACCGGGTGATGTCGTCGACCGTCGAGATCGGCTCCCCGTCGATCGCGGTGATCGTGTCGCCGATGTGCAACACGCCGTCCGCCGGCGAAGCCTCGACGATCTCGTCCACGAACACCCCGCCCCCGGTCATCTTCGCCGACATGCCGAGCACGGCCATCGCCTGGTACACGGCCGAGTGCTTCGCGTTCTGCATGAGCACGAGCTGGTAGCGCACCTCGTCGGCCC
>JBDZVK010000159.1:0-6666 GCA_040255725.1 Actinomycetota bacterium | reverse complement strand
TTGAGTTTTAGCCTTGCGGCCGTACTCCCCAGGCGGGGCACTTAATGCGTTAGCTACGGCGCGGAATCCGTTGGATGGACCCCACACCTAGTGCCCAACGTTTACGGCGTGGACTACCAGGGTATCTAATCCTGTTTGCTACCCACGCTTTCGCTCCTCAGCGTCAGTTCCGGCCCAGAGCACCGCCTTCGCCACTGGTGTTCCTCCTGATATCTGCGCATTTCACCGCTACACCAGGAATTCCATGCTCCCCTACCGGACTCTAGTCACAGCAGTATCGAGTGGCGTCTCAGGGTTGAGCCCTGAGTTTTCACACCCGACTTACCGAACCGCCTACGAGCTCTTTACGCCCAATAAATCCGGACAACGCTTGCCCCCTACGTGTTACCGCGGCTGCTGGCACGTAGTTAGCCGGAGCTTCTTCTGTGGGTACCGTCAATTTCGTCCCCACTGAAAGCGGTTTACAACCCGAAGGCCTTCATCCCGCACGCGGCGTTGCTGCGTCAGGCTTTCGCCCATTGCGCAAGATTCCTAACTGCTGCCTCCCGTAGGAGTCTGGGCCGTGTCTCAGTCCCAGTGTGGCTGATCGTCCTCTCAGACCAGCTACCCGTCGTCGCCTTGGTGGGCCGTTACCTCACCAACAAGCTGATGGGCCGCGAGACCCTCCCGGAGCGGAGTCCATTTCTTCAACGGATCATGCGATCCAGTGAAGGTATCCGGTATTAGCCAACGTTTCCATTGGTTATCCCGGTCTCCGGGGCAGGTTTCTCACGTGTTACTCACCCGTTCGCCACTAGGTCTTCACCGATGTTGCCATCGGATGGACCTCGTTCGACTTGCATGTTTTAGGCACGCCGCCAGCGTTCGTCCTGAGCCAGGATCAAACTCTCCATCGAGATTTCCATCCGCGACCCGAGGGCCACGGACTTCGATCATTGAAGAGCCAGGTCTGGGCTGGCTGGCCCATCCCTGACTGGCACAAGCGCGAACAATCTGACGATTGTTCATTTTCGTTGTGCGTTACTGCATTTGTAGAACGACGCATCACTGCGACCCGGAGGTCGCGATGCGCGTCGCCCGCACTCGCTTCGTCCTCTCTTCCGTTTTCAAGGAGCGTCTGCTCGCTGCACACACCGTCTTCGGACGGCGTCGGTGCAGTTTGCCCACCCGGCCGGTTTCCGGTCCGATGGGCGGAGTACCACTCTAGCGCTGGACGTTCACGGATTCAACTCCGCAGCGTCGGGGGCGCCGTTGCAGCGAGTAGGCAAGCTACGCGGTCACCGGCGGGTCGTCCAAATCGGCGTCAGTCGGCCACGACGAGCGCGTACGCCTTGCGTCCGCGGCGCACCAGGGCGTAGCGGCCATGGAGCAGATCCGACCCGACGAGGGTGCTGTCCGTGCCGACACGCACGTCGTTGCAGTACCCGCCTCCCTGCTCGAGTGTGCGGCGGGCGTCCTTCTTCGAGCCCGCCAGCCCGCTGCGCACGAGCACGTCGACCATCGCCAGTCCGTCGGCCAACTCGGCGCGCGGGACCCGCCAGGTCTGTACCTCGTCGGTGAGCATCTCGAAGACCTCCGCCGAGGCGCCGGCGACCGCGCCGCCGAAGAGCACCTCGGAGGCCTGACGCGCCTGGTCTGCGGCCGCTGAGCCGTGGACCAGCGCGGTCATCTCGTGCGCGAGGCGCCGCTGGGCGACCCGGTCGTGTGGTGCCGCGCGGTGGGCCGACGACAACGCGGCGACCTCGGTGACGTCCACGAGGGTGAGCTGCAGCAGCAGGCGCTCGACATCGGCATCCTCGGCATGCATGAAGAACTGGTAGAAGCGGTACGGCGAGGTCCGTTCGGCGTCGAGCCAGACGTTCTCACCACTCGCCGACTTGCCGAACTTGGTGCCATCCGCGCGCAGCAACAGCGGCCAGGTCAGCGCGTGGACGCTGCCGCCGCCGCGCCGGCGGATCAGGTCGACACCGGCCACGAGATTTCCCCACTGGTCAGAACCCCCGATCTGCAGTTCACAACCGCGGTGTTCGCTGAGCCACCAGAAGTCGTTGGCCTGGAGCAACTGGTACGTGAACTCGGTGAACGAGATGCCGTTCTCGCTCTCCAGGCGGGCCCGCACCGACTCACGGGCGAGCATCTGGTTCACGGTGGCGTGCTTGCCGACGTCGCGGAGGAACTCGAGCAGGCCGACCCGGGCCGTCCAGTCCGCGTTGTCGACCAATTCCCAGCCTCCGTCCTCGCCGAGGATCCGACCCATCTGCCGGGAGAGACCGGCCACGTTCGCCGCCAGGGTCTCGGCGTCGAGCAGAGTGCGTTCCGACGACCTCCCACTGGGATCGCCGATCATGCCGGTCGCCCCGCCCACCAGCACCAGTGCCCGATGCCCCGCGTCGATGAACCGTCGCAACATCACCAGGCCCAGAAGGCTCCCCACGTGGAGCGAATCCGCGGTGGGGTCGAAGCCGCAATAGAGCGTGAGGGGTCCGGATTCGAGCCGCTCGGCCAGGGCGTCGCGGTCGGTGAGGTCGTGGATCAGTCCACGGTCGGCCAGGTCGTCGAGGAGTGCGTTCGTCTTCGCCACGTCATCATCGTCGCATCCCGGGCGACCAGGACACGATCCGATTGGGGTCGCCGACGGTGGCCTGCAACGATGGAGCGATGGCCACGGACGTCGAGAAGGACCACGTCCCGAACAAGTGGGCGCTGGGGGCCGGCATCGGCTTCTTCATGCTGATGGCCCTGTTCTGGATCGCCATCTTCTCCGGCGTGTTCACCCACCGGAATCCCGACGCACTCTACGACGAATCGTGGGTCGCGAAGGCGGAGAAGATCTGCGCGCCCGCCGCGACCACCATCAAGAACCTGCCCAACGCCTCGACGTCGAAGACGCCGGCAGACCGCTCGGAGTTGCTGAACCGGGGCACCGCGGCACTCGAACCGATGATCGCCGAGCTCCGGGCGCTGCCCGCACCGAAGCGGGCGTCGGACCGTACGGTCGTCAACGGCTTCCTGGCCGACTGGAAGATCTACCTGCAGGACCGCCGGAACTTCGCCGACGCGCTGCTCACCGACGCACACGCTCAGCCGCTCATGACCGAGGTGCACGGCGGATGGGTCAGCGACGCGATCGACGCCATGGCGAGCGCGAACGACATCCCGGACTGCGCCACCCCCGACGACATGTGACTCAGCCGGGCCGGGTGCGCGGGCCCGACACGTGAGGGTTGCCGGCCAGCCAGAAACGCCAGGGGTGATCGACCGCGGCCGAGATGCCGACCCGCGGACCCCGCCACACCGGCTCGCCCGGTGGATCACCGACCTCCAGACTGATCGCACCCGCGCGGGCACACAGATCGGCGCCACCGTCCGCGCCGGTGATCGCCAGCGCGGCGCAGAGCTTGCCCGGGCCACTCGCCAGATCGGTGACCCGACGGGCCCGGGGGCGGTCCGAGCGCATCGCCTCGATCCCCGCGACCGGTTCGAGCGCCCGGATCAACACGGCCGCCGCGACCCCGTCGTCACCACAGACGACGTTGGCACACCAGTGGATGCCGTAGGAGCGGTACACGTACAGGTGACCCGCCGGGCCGAACATCACCTGAGTGCGCGGGGTGGGGCCGCGGTAGGCGTGCGACGCCGGATCGGCCTCACCGAGATAGGCCTCGACCTCGACGATCCGGCCCACCCGCCGCCGTCGTGAACCGTCGACGCGCACCAGGTGCTTGCCGAGCAGGTCGGGCGCCACCTCGAGCGGGTCACGGGCGAGATACGCCCGGGTGACCCGCTTCACCGGGTCGCAGCCCGGTCCCGGTCGATGTCGATCCGTCGACGGAACGCTTCGCGTTGGGTCGCCACGGGTTCGGGCCCCGCCCCTCCGGGCGTCCGGCGCCGTCGCACGGCGACGCCCGGCTCGAGCAGTGGCACCGCGTCGGCGCCGAGGTCGGGATGCGACGCGACGAGCTCGCCCAGGGGGACGTGTCGTTCGATCGAGTCGCGCACCAGTCCGCCGATCACGGCGTGCGCCTCGCGGAACGGCATGCCCCGTTCGACCAGCCACTCGGCCAGATCGGTGGCCACCAGATACGGCGAATCGGCGGCGGACTGCATCCGATCGACCGACGGGGTGGCGGTGGAGATCAACCCGGTCAGCGCGCCCAACGCCAGGGTGATCTGGTCGACGGCGTCGAACAGCGGTTCCTTGTCCTCCTGGAGATCCCGGTTGTAGGCGAGCGGAAGGCCCTTGAGGGTCGAGAGGATGCCGGTGAGGTGGCCGATGAGACGCCCGGCCTTGCCCCGGGCGAGCTCCGCGATGTCGGGGTTCTTCTTCTGGGGCAGCATCGACGAACCCGTCGAATAGGCTTCGTCGAGGTCGAGGAAGCCGAACTCGGCCGACGACCACAACACCACCTCCTCCCCGACCCTCGACAGGTGCACGCCGAGCAGCGCGAGGTCGAAGAGCACCTCGGCCACGAAGTCCCGGTCACCGACGGCGTCGAGGGAGTTGTCGAAGGCCATGTCGAAGCCGAGATCGGCGGCGACGCCGTGAGGGTCGAGCGGCAACGACGAGCCGGCGAGCGCGCCGGCCCCAAGCGGCGAGACGTTCAGGCGCCGCCGCGTGGCGAGCAACCGGTCGATGTCACGCGCCAGCGCCCAGCCGTGCGCCAGCAGATGGTGGGCCAGCAGCACCGGCTGGGCCCGTTGCAGATGCGTGTAGCCGGGCAGGTAGATCTCACCGGCCGCGGCGGCCGCCTCGAGTACGACCTCCTGGAAGGCCAGGATCCGCTCGACGATCTCATCCACGGCACGACGGGTGTAGAGGCGCAGGTCGGTGGCGACCTGGTCGTTGCGGCTGCGCCCGGTGTGCAGCTTCGCGCCCGCGGCGCCGGCGATCTCGGTGACCCGCCGCTCGACTGCGGTGTGGATGTCCTCGTCCGAAGGTGCGAAGTCGAAGGTGCCGGTGTCGAGTTCGGATTCGACGTCGTCGAGCGCCGCCAACACGACGGCGGCCTCGTCACCGTCGAGGATCCCGGCTCGGACCAGGCCTCGCACATGGGCGCGGGACCCGGCGATGTCGTCGGTCGCGAGCCGTCGATCGTAGGGCAGGCTGACCGTGTAGGCGAGCAGTTCCTCGGCCGGTCCCCCCTCGAACCGACCGTGCCACAGGGTGCTCATCGGACCGAGCCCTGGCGAGCGCCGGGACCCTGGCGTGCCGACCAGGTCTCGAGCCCCAGACCCCACAACCGCACGAAGCCGGCCGAATCGGCGTGCTCGAACGCATCCTCGGCGTCGTAGGTGGCGAGCGCATGGTCGTACAGGCTGTGCGGGCTCCGCCGTCCGGTCACCTCGCACGAGCCGGGACCCAGATGCAGACGCACCTCGCCGGTGACGAACCGTTGCGACGATGCGACGAACGCGTCGAGTGCCTCCTTGAGCGGCGAGAACCACAGCCCGTCGTAGATCAGCTCGGCATAGCGGGGCTCCAATCGGGCCTTCTCCCGGTCGAGATCCCGTTCCAGACAGATCGACTCGAGATCCTTGTGGGCCATGATCAGCGCGAGGCTCGCCGGGCACTCGTAGGTCTCGCGCGACTTGATGCCGACCCGGCGGTTCTCGACCATGTCGATACGCCCCCAGCCGTACGCACCCACGACGGTGTTCAGGCGGTCGATCATCTCCTGCATGCCGAGGTCCTCACCGTCGATCGAGACCGGCCGTCCCGCCCGGAAACCGACGACGAGATCGCGGGGCTCGGACTCGGTCGGTTTGGTGAGCATCCACACCCCCGGTGGCGGCACCCGCCACGGGTCCTCCATCTCGCCGCATTCGATCGCGCGACCCCACAGGTTGTCGTCGATCGAGTACACCTTCTCCTTGGTGGCCTTGATCGGGATCTCGTTGCGGTACGCGTACAGGATCGACTCCTCGCGGGTCATCCCCCAGCCGCGGACCGGCGCGAGCACCTCCAGATCGGGCGCGAGTGAACGCACGCCGACCTCGAAACGGACCTGGTCGTTGCCCTTGCCGGTGCAACCGTGCGCGACCGCGACCGCTCCGTGCCGCCGGGCGGCGGCCACGAGGTGCTTCACGATCACCGGGCGGCTGAGGGCCGAGACCAACGGGTAGCGGCCCTCGTACATCGCGTTCGCCGCCAACGCCGGGGCGACGTACTCGTCGGCGAACTCGGCTCGGGCGTCGACGACCTCCGCGGCGGCGGCGCCGGCCGCCAAGGCGCGGTCGCGGACCACATCCCAGTCCTCACCGGCCTGGCCGACGTCGACCGAGAGCGCGACGACCTCCACGTCCCAGTTCTCGATCATCCAGCGGACGGCCACCGACGTGTCCAGTCCTCCGCTGTAGGCCAACACGACTCGCTTGGTCACTTCTCGTCAACTCCTCGTTCAGTCGTCCAGACCGGCCATCACACGCAGCCGACCAGCCAGTGTGGCACCGCCGTCGGAATCGGCCGACACCACCAGGATCGTGTCGTCGCCGCACACGTTTCCCAACACGCCCGGCAGTCCGGCCTGGTCCAGGGCGGATCCGACCACGTGGGCGGACCCCGGCGGCGTGCGCACCACCACGATGTTCGCCGACGCATCGATCGTCACCGCCCAGTCGGCGAGGATCCGCTGCAGATGGTCGTCGCCTCCCCGCCGGGCGAAGGGC
>JBDZVK010000158.1:0-6712 GCA_040255725.1 Actinomycetota bacterium | reverse complement strand
CTAGGGTCGTACAGATGTTCGTGTTGGGAATCGATCCGGGCGTCTCGCGCTGCGGCTACGCCTGCATCCAAAAGGTCGCCTCGGGCGCCCGCGCGGTGGCCATCGGGGTGATCCGGACCTCCCCGGACGACGCACTTCCCCGACGACTCGCGGAGCTCCAGCACGAGCTGCGATCACTGTTCGACGAATTCGAACCCGACGCCTTGGCGATCGAACGGGTCCTGTTCCAGAACAACGCCCGGACGGCCATGTCGGTGGGTCAGGCGAGCGGCCTCGCCATGGCCGAGGCCGCCGTGCGCGACATCGAGGTCGCGCAGTATTCGCCCAACGAGGCCAAGCTCGCCGTCGCCGGCCACGGGGGAGCCGACAAGATCCAGATGCAGCAGATGGTCAAGACGCTGCTCGGGCTCGAGGTCGTCCCCAAACCCGCCGACGCCGCCGACGCGGCCGCGTTGGCGCTGTGCCATCTCGCTCATCTGGGTCTGCAACGGTCGCTGTCACGCCGTGGCGCGGTCGCCGGAGCGCGGTCGTGATCGGGTCGCTGCGGGGGCGTCTGGTCGACCGCGGCACGACCGGCGAGGTCCTCATCGAGGTCGCCGGTACCGGCATCGGCTATCGCGCCCAGCTCGGGCCCGCCGCAGCATTCGAACTCGGCGACGTCGGCGACGAGGTGTTCGTCTGGGTCCACCACCACATCCGTGACGACACCCAGAGCCTCTACGGGTTCGTCGACCGCGCCCAGCGCGACACCTTCGAGACCCTGCTGGGAGCACACGGGGTGGGGCCGGCGCTCGCACTGGCGATCCTTTCGGTGCACGCGCCGGCGGCGCTCGCACGCATCGTGGCCGACGACGACACCGCCGGGCTGTGCCTGGTTCCGGGGGTGGGCAAGAAGACGGCGGCCCGGTTGCTGATCGAGCTGAAGTCCCGGTTGCTCCCCGGCGGCGAGGCGGCCGGCGTGACCTCGGAAGGCGGCGACACGGGGATGCTCACCGACGTGCACGCCGCACTCGAAGGCCTCGGCTACCGGGGTGAGGAGATCAGCGGCGCGTTGGCGACCGAGACGGTCCGCGACGCCCCTGACGTCGCCGAGGCGCTCCGCCGCGCCCTGCGCGAACTCGGTCAGGCCCGCTAGGAGCGCCGGGGATGGCACGCGAGGAGATCATCAGCGCCGAGGCCCGCGACGACGAGTTCGTCGACGAGGTGACCCTGCGGCCGCGGCACCTCGACGAGTTCGTCGGCCAGTCCGAACTCAAGGAACACCTGAGCATCGTGTTGGAGGCCGCCCGTCGCCGGGGTAGCCCGGCGGACCATCTGTTGTTCGCGGGTCCGCCCGGGCTGGGCAAGACCACGCTGGCGGGGATCGTGGCCGCCGAGATGGACGCGAACCTTCATGTCACGTCCGGCCCGGCATTGGAGCGCGGCGGTGACCTCGCGTCGATCCTGAGCCAGCTCGAGCGGGGCGACGTACTGTTCATCGACGAGATCCACCGGCTCTCCCGGGCCGTGGAAGAGGTGCTGTACCCGGCGATGGAGGACTTCCAGCTCGACATCGTGCTGGGCAAGGGCCCGGCCGCGCGCTCGATCCGCCTCGAGGTTCCGCCGTTCACCCTGGTGGGTGCCACCACCCGCACCGGGCTGATCACCGGACCGCTGCGCGACCGCTTCGGTCTCGTCGCGCGCCTCGACTTCTACTCCGTCGACGACCTCGAGGCGATCGTCCGGCGCGCCGCCGACATCGTCGGGGTACCGGTCGAGGCCGGCGGCGCCACCGAGATCGCCAGACGTTCGCGGGGCACGCCGCGCATCGCGAACCGTCTGCTCCGCCGGGTCCAGGACTACGCGGAGGTGCGGGCCTCCGGAGTCGTCGACCGCGACGCGGCCCGTGCCGGCCTCAAGCTCTTCGGGATCGACGAGAAGGGCCTCGACAAGGTCGACCGGGCGATCCTCGATGCACTGTGCAACCGGTTCGGCGGCGGACCGGTCGGCTTGTCGACCCTCGCCATCAGCGTCGCCGAACCCGGCGAGACGGTCGAGGACGTCTACGAGCCCTTCCTCATCCAGCAAGGCTTTCTGATGCGCACCCCACGGGGACGGGTACCGACCCCGGCCGCATGGGCCCACCTCGGGCTCGAGGTGCCCGCGGGGCGCCCCGCACCCGACGCGCTCTTCGACTGACCGGTGTCGACGGGGTCGTCGAGACCCGGGTTCCGGGCCGTCCGGCCGGTGTCGCCCGCGTTCGCCACGGCCCACTAACGTCGTCTGCCGTGCCCCACACCGGACGACTCGCGGCGGGCAGCGCCCGTGAGCCGGTCGCGATGGTGCGGGAGGCTTCCGGTTCGACCAATTTTCCCAGAGGAACTCGATGAAGAAGAAGGGGCTGGGAGCCCTTGCCGTCTGGATGGTGTTGCTCGTCGTCGGCCTCGCCTGCACGTTCGGGTTCGGCTGGAGCCCGGTGCTCGGTCTCGATCTGCAGGGGGGCCTGTCGGCCACGTTGATCCCGAAGGAGGGCACCAAGACGACCAACGACGCGGTCACCGAGGCGGCGAACATCATCCGCAACCGCGTCGACGGCCTGGGGATCGCCGAACCCGAGGTCGTGCGCTCCGGGCACACGGTCGTCGTCCAGCTTCCCGGGCTGAAGTCGAAGGCCGACCAGGAGCGGGCCAAGAAGATCATCGGTACGACCGCCAAGTTGCAGTTCCACCAGGTGCTCGCCGACCTCGGTCCGGCCACCCCGTCGACGGCGACCACGACCCCCGGAACGACGGCGCCGGGCACGACCGCACCCGGGACGACCGCGTCCCCGGCCACCACCGGTGCACCCGCGACGTCGACCCCGGCGACCACGGCCCCGTCGGCGACACGTGAGAACTCCGAAGCTCCGGCCCCCGGGACGCGCCGCGGCGTCGAACCCGTCGCCTACCACGCACCCACCGCGACGACGACGCCACCCACGACGGCGGCACCGGCGACCACCACCCCGGGCGCCACCACGGCACCACCCACCACCGCTAGCGGCCCCACCACGACCCTCAGCGTCGAAGACCAGCTCAAGGCCTACATGGCGGCGCATCCGGGTTCGAAGATCTACACCGGAGACGGTGGCCGCTACCTGCTGGGACCGGTGCTCTTCGACGGGACGGTCCTCTCCAGCGCCGAGGCGCAGCTGAACTCCCAGAACGGTCAGTGGGAGGTGAACGTCAAGGTCAAGGACAGCCAGAAGAAGAAGGTCAACGACGCCTTCAACGAGTGCTTCACCGGCAAGGAGACCTGCCCGCCGATTCGCAGCGGTGATGCCGGCGGTCAACGCGGCGCCATCGCCATGGTCCTCGACGGTGCCGTCATCTCGGCGCCGACCGTGAACGCCGTCGACCTGCCCAAGAACCCCAACGGGTTCGTGATCACCGGGAACTTCACCCACAAGACGGCCGACGCGCTGGCACTGCAGCTGCGCTACGGCGCTCTGCCGGTCGAGTTCCAGCCGGCCACGCTCGAGACGGTGTCGGCGACGCTCGGGGCGAACTCGTTGCACGCCGGCATCGTCGCCGGGCTGGTCGGCCTCGCCCTGGTCGCGATCTACATGCTGGTGTTCTACCGGTTGCTCGGGCTGGTGGCGATCCTGTCGTTGGCCACGTCGACGGGGTATCTGTGGGTGGTGATCTCGTATCTGGGGGCCCACAACGGCCTGGCGCTCACCTTGGCCGGCATCACCGGCATCATCGTGTCGGTCGGTGTCGCGGTCGACTCGAACGTCGTGTTCTACGAGCACCTCCGCGAGGACATGACCAAGGGCCGAACCCTGCGTGGCACCGTGCAGTCGTCGTTCAAGGTCGCGTGGGGCACGATCGTGTCCGCCGACTTCGTGTCGTTGATCGGCGCGGTGATCCTGTACCTGCTCACGGTCGGCTCGGTGCGCGGGTTCGCGTTCTATCTGGGTCTGTCGACGTTGATCGACCTGTTGGCGTCGTGGTTCTTCATGCGTCCGGTCGTGTACTGGCTCGCGAACCGCCCCTACTTCAACAGTCGTCCCGGTCTGCTCGGCGTACGCGCCCACCACAAGGGCGCCGCAACGGTCGGCGGGCCCGTCACGGAGGCGACGACATGAACCTGTTCCGACGCCTCTATTCATTCGACGACGACGTCGATTTCCGTATCGGTTGGCGGGTCGCGTTCATCTTGTCGGCGATCCTGTTGGTGCTTGGTGGCTTCAGCCTCGGTTTCCGTGGCCTGGAGCTGGGCATCGACTTCCGGGGCGGGACGGCGTGGCAGTTCCCGGCTGCGGGGACCAGCACCGACACCGTCAGAGGTGCGCTCGAGTCGGTCGGTGCGGGAGACGCCCGGATCCAGACCCTGAACCAGGGGGAGGACGCCACGATCCGGGTCGAGGTCGGCACCGACGTGAAGGCCCCCGAGGCGGTGGCCGCCATGGCGAAAGCGACGGGCAAGTCGACGAGCGTGATCTCGGCGAACCAGAGCGAGGTCGGGCCGTCGTGGGGCGCGAACGTGTCGCGGAGCGCGTTGCGCGCGCTCGTCGTGTTCTTCATCGCCATCGCGGTGTACATCTCGTGGCAGCTCGAGTGGCGCATGGCGGTGAGTGCCATCGTCGCCGTGCTCCACGACGTGTTCCTGTCGGTCGCGGTGTACGCGATCTTCCGCTTCGAGGTCACGCCGGGAACCGTGATCGCCTTCCTGACGATTCTGGGTTACTCGTTGTACGACACGATCGTCGTGTACGACAAGGTGAAGGACAACGAGGGGCGCCTGACCCTGCAAGGCGACATGACCTACACCGACATGATGAACCTGTCGCTGAACCAGACGTTCATGCGGTCGATCAACACCACCCTGGCGGCGGTGCTGCCCGTGGCCGCGATCCTGTTCATCGGTGCCGGCCTGATGGGCGCGGTGACCCTCGAGGAATTCGGGCTCGCCCTGTTCGTCGGCCTGATCCTCGGGGCGTACTCGTCGGTGTTCATCGCCGCACCCATCGTCTGCTGGCTCAAAGAACGCGAGCCGCGCAACACCCAGATCCGCGAAAACGTGCTCGCCCGCCGCGCCAAGACCGTGGATCCGGTGACCGATCGGCCGTCAGGTGGGGCGGCGGCCGGTGAGGATGAGATCCCCGGTGATGCCGACACGCTCGAACCGGTCGGGTCGGAACCACCCGCGACGACGGCGTCGCGCCGAACCGGTCGCCCGACGAGTCCCTACTCCGACAAGCACCCGCCCCGGCCCCGCAAGCAGGGCAAGAAGCGCTGAATCGACCGAGGCTCCGGGCCGGCGGATCAGCCCGACGCGTTGCCATCCGACCGTAGAATCGAACCATGGCAACCGTTTCGCGCGTGCTTCCCTGGCGACGCTCCGTCGCGCCTCCGGTCGAGGTCGCGCCGGTCGTCACGGCGTTCGCGCAACGCCACCCCAAAGCACCGACCGATCGCATCGCCCGCGCCTATGAGGTCGCGGCGCGCGCCCACGCCGACCAGTACCGACGATCGGGCGAGCCCTACATCAACCACCCGCTCGCGGTCGGTCGGGTCGTCGCCGATCTCGGGGTGGACGACACCACGATCGCCGCGGCGT
This sequence comes from Actinomycetota bacterium, assembly GCA_040255725.1. Lineage (GTDB taxonomy): Bacteria > Actinomycetota > Acidimicrobiia > Acidimicrobiales > Iamiaceae > JAFDWI01. The sequence continues at coordinate 1,129 of JBDZVK010000158.1, read as the reverse complement.
TGCTGCACGACGTCGTGGAGGACACCGGCGTGTCGTTGGCCGACATCGAAGCCGAGTTCGGTGAGGAGGTCGCCCGGATCGTCGACGGGGTCACCAAGCTCGACGGGTTGCACTTCGAGTCTCGTCAGGCACAACAGGCGGCGACCCTGCGCAAGATGCTCGTGGCGATGGCGTCGGATCTGCGCGTGTTGATCATCAAACTCGCCGACCGCCTGCACAACATGCGGACCCTGGCCGCGCTGCCCGAGGCCAAGCAGACCCGGATCGCCAACGAGACCCTCGAGATCTACGCGCCCCTCGCGCACCGTCTGGGCATGTCCGAGGTCAAACAGCAGCTCGAAGACCTGGCCTTCGCGACGATGCACCCCAAGCGCTACGCCGAGATCGACGCCATGGTCTTCCAACGTGCTCCCGAACGCGACATCTACCTGGAGCAGATCATCGCCGAGGTCGACGGTCGGCTCTCGGAGCTCGGCATCGACGCCAAGGTGACCGGGCGCCCGAAGCACCTGTGGAGCATCTACGAGAAGATGGTGCTCAAGGGCCGTGAGTTCGAGGACATCTTCGATCTGGTGGGTATCCGGGTCACGGTCGGCTCGGTGCGCGACTGCTACGCCGCGCTCGGGTCGATCCACTCGACCTGGAAGCCGGTGCAGGGCCGCTTCAAGGACTACATCGCGATGCCCAAGTTCAACCTGTACCAGTCGCTGCACACCACGGTGGTCGGGCCGCTCGGCAAGTCGTTGGAGGTGCAGATCCGCACCCAGGAGATGCACGACCGGGCCGAGTTCGGCGCCGCGGCCCATTTCGCCTACAAGGACAAGACCGCCGCGTCGAAGAACGGTGACATGCCGTGGCTGAGCGGGATCGTCGACTGGCAGGCCGAGACGTCGGATCCCGACGAGTTCATGAACGCGCTGCGCGTCACCCTCGATTCCGACGAGGTGTACGTGTTCACGCCCAAGGGCGAAATCCTGACGCTGCCCCAGGGAGCAACCCCCGTGGACTTCGCCTATGCGATCCACACCGAGGTCGGGCACGCCTGTGTGGGGGCCCAGGTCGACGGGCGACTGGTGCCCCTCGACCATCGACTCGAGTCGGGCGCGACGTGCTCGATCGTCACCTCGAA
>JBDZVK010000157.1:0-6715 GCA_040255725.1 Actinomycetota bacterium | reverse complement strand
TGCAGGTCGACGACGAGATGCTCGTCGTCGTTCAGGTGCTTGCGTGGAAAGGCCACGCCGGGAGCATAGAGGACGCGCCGGGAGGCGCATCGAGGCGATGGGCCCCGCCCGGGCCCTGCCAATGCAGGGTGATCGGGGGGTGATCGGCGCCGTCGGCCGCTCCCGGCGTGCAACGATGGTGGCCGTGGACCTGCTGGGAGATCTCGACCCCGCGCAGCTCACCGCGGTCACCTGTCCGGACGGTCCGGTGTGCGTGCTGGCACCGGCGGGTTCGGGGAAGACCCGGGTGTTGACGAGACGGATCGCGTGGCGGGCGCAACAGGGCACGCTCGACGTGCGTCGCGTGCTGGCGATCACGTTCACGACCCGGGCCGCACAGGAGCTGTCGAGTCGGCTCGGCAGGCTCCTGGGACGTGACAGCGGCACGACCGGCACCTTCCACGCCGTCGCCTACCGGATGCTCCGCGACCACCACCGCGAACATCGCACCACCCCGCCGACGATCCTCGAACGCGCCGCCGATCTGCTCGACGAGCTCGTCCCGGCACGGCACCGCGCCGCCGCGGCGCAGATCCGCGCCGACATCGCCTGGGCGGGCGCGCGGGGTGTCACCCCCGAGACCTACGCCGGCGAGGTCCGCGCCGCGCATCGTCGATCGACCGTGGACCCGGCCGTCACCGCCGAGGTGTTCGCCGCCTATGTCGAGGCGAAACGCCGGCGCGGGGTCGTCGACTTCGACGATCTGATCAGATCGTGCGCGGACCTGGCCGAGTCCGACCCGACCTTCGCCGGTGCCCAACGGTGGCGCCACCGGCACTTCTTCGTGGACGAGTACCAGGACGTCAATCCCCTGCAGCAGCGACTCCTCGACGCCTGGCTCGCCGATCGCGACGATCTGTGCGTCGTGGGCGATCCTCATCAGGCCATCTACGGCTTCAACGGCGCCGACGCCGGCTACCTGACCGGCTTCACCGAGCGGTACCCCGGCGCGCAGGTGATCGAGTTGTCACGGAACCACCGGTCGACACCCGAACTCGCCCGCGTCGCCGATGCCGTCCTGGGGCACCGCCGAACCGACCGGGCGGGCACCACGGCGACATCGTGCACCGTGACCGCAACCGCCGATGCCGACGCCGAGGCGCTCGCCATCGCCCGACGGCTCCGCAGCGAACACGCCCCCGGCCACCGATGGAGTTCGCAGGCGGTCCTGGTCCGCACCCACGCCCAGACCCGGCCGATCCTCGACCTCCTCACCCGGTCCGGCATTCCCGTCACCACCGACGACGACCCTGCGGGGCCGGACGCGGTGAGGGTGGCCACGTACCACAGCGCCAAGGGGCTCGAATGGCCGGTCGTGCACCTCGCCGGTGTCGAGGAAGGCTACGTCCCCGACTTCCACGCCCGGACCGACGAGGCCATCGCCGAGGAACGCCGCGTGCTGTACGTGGCCACGAGCCGCGCGACGCGCCGCCTCCATCTCACCTGGGCGCGTCGCCGTGTCGTCGGCGGTCGGCGCGTCGACCGCGAGCCGTCGCGCTGGCTGGCCCCGATCGAACGGGCCATCGGCTCGCCCGCGCAGGTGACGGAGCGGCGCCGGCCATCGCCCCGGACGGTGCCGCTCAGGTCCGATCCCCGACCCGAGACCGCGCGCGATCGCCTGATCGACTGGCGCACGATGACGGCCCGCGCGGCCTCGGTCCCCTCGGCGGTGGTCCTCCCCGATCAGGTGCTCGAAGACCTCGTCCGACTCGCTCCGACCGATCCGGAAGAACTTGGCGAGGTCCCCGGACTCGGAAGGATCAAGGCCGACCGTTACGGAGCCGCCCTGCTCGACGCCCTTCATCCCGGGAGAACCCGATGAAATCGACCGACACGCAGTCCATCGCGGCACCGGCCCGTGCCGCGACCCTGGTGCTCGCCGATCCCCGCTTCTATCTGGGTCGCGACAGTTCCGAGTCGATCGCCGCCGTCGAACTGGTCGACCACCGCGTCGACGAGGACCGGGTCCGTCTCGAGATCCGCTACGCGTTCACCGGTGCGTTGAACGCCGCTGCGCGGGCCATCCTCGACCCGGCCAAGCTCACGTGGGTGCAGGCGACCGAGCACGACCTGACCACCGGGCGGGTCGTCTTCGGCATCCACCCCGACCACTACGCGGATCGGATGCGCTGCCGGGGTCGGTACCGGATCGATCCGCTCGGGGACGACGCCGACACGAGCGCTTCGTGCATCCGGACCGTGGCGACCGAGCTCCACGTCAAGGCCCCGCTCGTCGCCGGTCAGGTCGAACGGGTGTTGATGGACGGCCTGCGCAACGAACTCGACGCGCAGGCCCTCGCCGTGCCCGACTACGTGCCCTGAGACTTCGCCGCCCGGGCAGCATTCGACGCGGGCTTCGTGGTGCTCGCGGCCTTCGCCGTGTTCGGGGTCTTGGGAACCTCGCCGGTGGTCTCGGTGTCGGGAATCGCCACCACCACGATCGTCGCGTCGCAACGAGCCAGCAGCTCCTCGATCGTGTGGCCGAGGTAGGCGCGTTCGTCGAGGCTGCGGATGCTGGCGCCGACGACGACCAGGTCGGCGTCCTCGGTGTCGGCGAGTTGCACCAGCTCGTCGGTCACCGACAATCCGTGACGCAGGATCGTCCGCGCGTTCGCCCCGAGACCGCGCACGTAGCCGAGTGCGGCGGCGAGCATCGACATGCCAGGGCGGTCCGCGTTGCCGCCGTCGGCACGGCTCACCACGTGGGTCAACAGCAACTCGGTTCCGAGCTTGGCGCCGAGGTTGCCCGCGACCTCCTGCGCCGCGCGGGACGACCGCGAACCCGACACCGGCACCACACAGCGCGTGAAGAAGCTGGGCAGGCGGGTCGTCTGATGGCGGGCGCGACGGACCACGACCAGGGGCAGTTGCGAGTTCGCCATGACATCATCGGCCACCGCGGACAGGAGCTGTCCGGGCTTGGGCGTGTCCATCACCCCGAGCCCGATCGTGCCGAAGCCGAGCTTCGCCTCGTCGAGGATCGCGCCGACGGCATCCCGGTCGGCGACCTGGCGGACCTCGTGGTCGCGCCCGTCGAACACGTTCAACACGGCCTCCACGTCGGGCGAGTCCGAACCCACCGACAACACCGTGACCGGCGCCTCGAGCGGCCAGGCCAGGTGCAGCACCTGGGCGGCGACGATCGAGTTCGGCAGGCCCCGGCTCGGGAGCAACAGGCGGCGGTTCTTCACCACCAGATTGGACGAGAGCTTCTCCTCCTGCTCGAGCCGTGCCTGTTCCTCGTCGGTTCCGGTGAAGTTCCTGACCGCGAGCCGCAGCGTCGGCGGCGCGGCCATCGACGTGACCATCGCCATCAACACGATGATCGTGTAGGAGGCGTCGTTCAACACGCCCATGCCGAGTCCGACCGTGGCGATGATCACCTCCATCGCGCCCCGCGCGTTGAGGCCGGCTCCGAGCGCGACGCTCTCGCGGCCGCTCAGCCCGGCAACCTTGGCGCCCAAGTACGAACCCAGGAACTTCGCGACGCTCGCGACGACGATGACCACGATCGCCCAGAACAGCACCTTCGTGTCACCGAGCAGGCTGAGATCGACCCGCAGACCCGCGGTCGCGAAGAACAGCGGCGCGAACAGGGCCATGGTGAGCCCCTCGATGCGTTCGCGCATGCCCTCGTGCTGGAAGCGCGACTGCCCGAGGAGGATCCCCGCGACGAACGCGCCCAGCACCGCCTCGATCCCCATCGCCTGACCGAAGACGCAGAAGGCGAGCATCGCCAACACCGACACCATGAGCCCGCCGTCGGTGCCGGTTTCGCTGGTGCGGGTCCGCCGCAACGCCACGTCGATCAAGGGCCGCCCGACGAAGAACGACACCACGAGGAACAGGACCATGCCGCCGATCGTCGTACCCACGCTCGACAGCGACAGCGACCCCGATGCCGCAAGGCCCGAGATGACTCCGAGGAGCAACCACCCCGCGGCGTCGTTCGCCATGCCCGCCGCGAGATTGATCTGGCCGAAGTTCCGCCGCAGCAGCCGCATCTCGCCGAGGATCTTCGCCACGACCGGCAGCGACGAGATGCTCAGCGCCGTCGCGATGAACAGGACGAAGACGATCTTCTGCGACCCGACGGCATGGAACATCGCCGGCAGCGCGAAGCCGACCGCGATACCCCCGAGAAAGGGCACGACCAGGCTTCCCACCGCCACCGCCGTCGCCGCCCGACGGAAACGGGCGATCAATGCGAGGTCGGTCTCGAAGCCGGTGACGACCAGCAGCAGTGCCGCGCCGACCCAACTCACCGAGACGATCGCCGCCCCCTGAACGTCGTCGTTGGGCAGGAACCATGCAAAACCCGACGGCCACACCTGGCCGAACACCGACGGTCCGAGGATCAGGCCGGCCGCCAGTTCGCCGATGACGCTCGGTTGACCGATCCGCCGGAGACCGACGCCCAGGATGCGGCCGAGACCGACGAGCGCCGCGAACTGGATCCAGAAGACGAGCAGTTGATGCTCGCTGAGCGAGACGAGCATTCAGTCGTCGATCAGATCGACCAGCACCGGGGCATGGTCGGACGGTCGCTCACCCTTGCGGGCGTTGCGGTCGACCACCGCATAGGTGACTCTCGATGCCACCGGTGCCGTCGCCTCGATCAGGTCGATCCGCATGCCGCGGCGCCGGTGGAAGTCGCCGCCGCGGTAGTCCCACCACGAAAAGAGGCCGGCCTCGTCGTGGCGACGCCGGAAGACGTCGGTGAGCCCCCACGTCTCGATCGCGTGCAAGGCTTCACGCTCGGGGGCACTGGTGTGGGTCGCGCCGACGTAGTGTGCCGGGTCCCACACGTCGCGGTCGTCGGGCGCGATGTTCCAGTCGCCGAGGATCATGAGCGGCGCCTCGGGTGAATGGGACGACGCGAGCACGTTCCGCAGGCGCGCCAGCCAATCGAGCTTGTAGCGGTAGTGGTCGTCGTCGAGTGACCGCCCGTTGGGCACGTACGCGCTCGCGACCCGGATGCCGCCGCAGGTCGCCCACACCAACCTCGCCTGGTCGTCGACCTGCCGGTCGTCCCCGAACCCGGCCAACGGCGCCGTCAACCCGACCCGCGAGACGATCGCCACGCCGTTCCAGCGACCCTCGCCGTGGTGCACGCTCTCGTAGCCGAGCGCGGCGAAGGCGTCGTGCGGAAAGGCGTCGTCGGCGAGCTTCGTCTCCTGGAGACACAGCACGTCGGGTTCGACATCGTGGATCCACGCTTCGACCCGCGGCAGACGGGCGTTGAGCGAGTTGATGTTCCAGGTGGCGATGCGCACGGGCCCAGTCTGTCAGACCGAAGTCGCGCCGCAGCGCCCCCGGCGCGGCTACTTCTTCTTGGCGGTCGTCTTCTTCGCGGTGGACTTCTTGGCGGGCGCCTTCTTCGCGGTCGACTTCTTCGCGGTCGACTTCTTCGCGGGCGCCTTCTTCGCGGTCGTCTTCTTCGCGGTGGACTTCTTGGCGGGCGCCTTCTTCGCGGTCGTCTTCTTCGCGGTCGACTTCTTCGCCGTGGTCTTCTTGGCGGGTGCCTTCTTGGCCGTCGTCTTGCGCGCCGGCGCCTTCTTCGCCGTCGTCTTCTTCGCGGGCGCCTTCTTCGCCGTGGCCTTCTTCGCGGTGGACTTCTTCGCGGGCGCCTTCTTCGCCGTGGACTTCTTCGCCGAAGCCTTCTTGGTACCGGACTTCTTGGATGCTGCCATGGAGTGGTCCTCCTGGACGGTGGGTTCGGGACTCGTCACTTCATCGGTCGATTCGACCGATTGTGTAGGAACGGCGCCCGGGATGAGCGCCACGTCGACACCGCGGTTCGGTGCATCGAAGCCGTGGACATCGAACTGGTACGTGTCGCCGACGTTCACCACGTCGCGAGCACGTCGAGGGGCGGGGTCGCCCATCAACTTCAACGGCGCGTAGGCCTCGAGATCGCCCACCTTGACGTACGCGCCGTGCGAGGAGAAGCGGTCGACGGTCGCCGTGACCGTCGACCCGACCGGATGCGTCTCGACGAACTCGAGGTACGGCATGGGCGCGTTCGCCGGCGGGCGCTTCGCGTTCGCCGGCTTCGCCGATTTGCGATCCGCCTTCTTCGGCGCGGTCCCGGCGCGTCCGGATCCGCTCTTGGCCGCCGTCGTCGGCGTGTCACCCACCTTCGGCTTGGTACCCGGCACGGTCACCTTCGGGACGTCGAGCTTCGCAGCGGGTTTCGCAGACGAGCGGCGCTTGGCGTTCGCCTCCTTGGTGGCCTTCCGACTCGTCGGCCCACGAACCGGGGTCCGGGTCACGAACACCCAACCCACCGCCGGCACCGGTTTGCCGCCGATCAGGCGCCCCTCGTCGAAGAGCCACCGGTACTCGCCGTGGAACTCCTGGAACGAGTCGTTCGAGAACACGACCGATGAGGCCTGATCCGCGATCTTCAGCACGAAGGCATCGCCGCGGCCGACCGCCCCCGCAGGCGGGGACACGATCTCGCCAGCCAGGATCGCCTCTTCGTACGCCGCCCGCTCCGACTCCGGGATCCGGTGCCCGAAGGTGGCGTCGACGACGACGGTGAAACTCTCGGGGTGGTACTCGTCGAGAAACGCACTCACCGCCTCGTCGAGCTGGGCGAGCGTCGGGCGCGAGTGACCCTCGGTGGCGATGTTCGATCCGTCGACGACGACGTGCTTCAGGGCCATGACAG
>JBDZVK010000156.1:0-6726 GCA_040255725.1 Actinomycetota bacterium | reverse complement strand
CACCTCGATCCCGACTGCGTCTACACCGGTGGATTCGACATCACCGCATCGAACGTGACCTTCGACTGCCAGGGCGCCACCATCGCCAACCCCGCGCACGCCGGCGTCGGCATCGTGGTCAGTGCGCCGGTCGGTAGCGACCTGCACGACGTCACCGTGAAGAACTGCCACGTCGACGGCTTCATGAACGGGCTGAAGGTCACCCGCCCGGGGTTCCGTGAGCTGCCCGTGGGAGGCGAGTACGAAGACGACCTCCACGACATCGTCATCACCGAATCGAGCTTCACCGACACCCACGGGGTCGGGCTGTACGTCGACGGCTACGTGACCGGCGTGTCGGTCACCCACGACACGATCCGCAACGCCGGCAGCAGCGGCATCTACCTCGAGACCGGCTCGCGGGGAACCACGGTCGCCAACAACCTGCTGCTCCACAACGGCTACCGCGAGAACGGTCCCGGCGGGCAGGCCTTCACGTTCTCCGGCATCGACCTGTGGTTCTGGGGGGTGGGTCGCGAGGGCATCTCGGTGGACGGCTCGTATGCGAACACCATCCGCGACAACATCTTCTGGAACGACTCCAACGGCGGCGTGCTGCTCTACAAGAACTGTGGCGAGTACCCCGACCGCGACCGCTATTTCGAACGGCGCTACCACGCGGATGACAACCTGATCACCCGCAACACCTTCGTCGACGAGCGCAACGGGGTGTGGGTCGGGTCACGGATGGCCGAGAACACGCTGCCCATGGACTGCACCGACCCCGCGTACATCGACACGACGCTGCAACGAGTCGTGCTCGACTACGCCCAGGGGAACACCGTGTCCGACAACGTCTTCCAGAACGTGACCTACGGCGTGCGGGTCGAGGACGACGACAACCGGGTCGTCGGCAACCACTTCACCGCACCGAGTGCCGACCACCACGCGGTCATCATCGGCACGCCGCTGCGCAACTCGGTGCTGGGCGAACCGGTGACCGGCACCGTCGTCACCGACAACACTTCCGACATCGTCGACAACCCCGACCCGTACCGCTGGATCGACGGCACGACCGGCACCGTCGACGAGAACAACACCGCGCTCGGGCGACCCACATCGGTGTGCCCGGGTGTCGAACCGTGGCGGAGCCAGTTCATCTTCGTCATCGCCGTGGCCGCCGCCGGACCCGACGGCGGCCCGCCGGCCACGACCCCGGACATCACCGTGCCGACCCTGGGAGCACTCGAACCCTGCGCGTCGTGACCCTCCCGACGAGGCGCCGCTCGCAACGCTTCGGTCACGGCGTGTGGATCCACGAAGACGCCTGGGCCAGGGCGGCCCGGATCGGAATGGCGAAGCCGACGTTCGAAGCCTGGACCCGACCGTTCGACGAAGCCACCGCGGTGTTCATGCCGATCACCGTGCCGCTCGCGTCGACCAGCGGCCCGCCCGAGTTGCCCGACGAGATCGCCGCGTCGGTCTGCAACAGACCCGTCATCGACGACGACTCCTCGGTCTTGATCGATCGATCGACGGCCGAGACGATACCTTCGGTGACGGTGAGCGAGCCTTCGAGGGCGAGCGCGTTGCCGATGGCCACCACGCCTTCGCCCACCTGCACGTCGTCACTCGACGCCAACTCGGCCGCCCGGAGTCCGGTGGTGTCCTCCACGTGGATCACGGCGACGTCGTGGGCGGCATCGGACCCGACGAGCGTGGCCGTGCGGGTCTGGGTACTGCCCGGCAGGGTGACGGTGAGCGCCCGGGCACCTTCGACGACGTGCGCGTTGGTGAGGATGTTTCCCGAGTCGTCGATGACGATGCCGGTGCCGGCCGATTCACCCTCCGAGGCCCAGAGGCCGTCGTAGGAGACGACCTTCGCCTGGATCGCGACGACCGAGTTCTTCATCTTCTCCAGCACGGCCGGGGCATCGATCGCCGATCCCGCCGGCGCGGTCGATGTCTTGTCCGACACGGTGTGCGCGACCAACGAGGAGGCGGGCGGAGAACCGTCGTCGGCGAGCCGGGTACCGACGTAGCCGCCGGCGACGCCCGCGGTCACGGCCAGCACCGCGGCCGCGAGCCCGGCCGCGATCCGATGGCCTGCCCGGTGTGCGGCGCCAGGCGGCCGCGATCCGTGGTCGTCGAGGGCGCGCCCCGAACCGGCGGGCGGCGGTGGGAACGGTGGCGCCCCACCCGGCGGCGGCGCCGCTGTTCCGAGGCCGGGCCAGTCGGCGGCCGGCGTCTGTTCCGGGGCGGGCCCGGCCGCCCACGGCGCAACCGAAGGGCGTAGGTGGAGTGGATCGGGTCGGGAGTCGGGCCGGGGAAACGGCGGGTGGGTGCGGGGATCGTGGGAGCCCCGACCGTCGGGGAAATCGTCTTGTGCCATGCTTCGAGCCTCGGCCGGGGTTCACAGAGTCCGATCCGAGGTTCCTGGGAATTCGATCAGATTCGGTCTTCGCGTTCGGAGGATGCCGAGGTGCTCAGCCGGTGTACCGCGGACCGCGGACGACGGGCCGAGCGGCGACGGCCGTGGGATCTGCCGACGTGGTCGTCGACCCGGAGTCGACCGCGGTGGTCGACGACAACGTGGTCGTCGTGGCGCCGCTGGAGTCGGGCGGGTCGTCGTAGGCGATGGTCACCCAACCGTCCTGGCCCGCATCCTCGGCCGCGACCGCGGACACGAGGGTGGCGACGGCGTCGTCGACGTGGTTCGTGCCGGAAAGGCCGTAGCCGGTGCAGGTCACGAACTGGAATCCCTCGCTCGTGGTCGCCGACCAGCTCGTGGGCCACCCGCCAGCGCCACCGACCCAACCGCCGCCACCACCGCCACCGGTGGAATGGGAATAGTCCCCGTCCGACCCGGAATCTCCGCCGTCGACGCCGTCATGACCCGTCGCGGCCACGGGCACCGTGCACTCCTCGGGGAGGGTCGGCACCGCGGAGGCGGGCACCGTGGGGCAGGTTTCACCGGCGCCCGATATGCAGTCACCGACCGAGACGAATGTGGGACTCTGCCCCCCGCCACCTCCGCCGGCGACGACGATCGGTGATCCGTTCACCGACATCGCCGAACCGCCGCCTCCGCCGCCACCGCTGGAGGCGGGAGAGGAGTCCACTCCTCCGGCACCTCCGTCGCCGAACCCGCGGCCACCGGCACCACCTCGATCGACCGCGGCACCGCCTGCCTCGCCGACCACCACCTGCAACGTTCGTGAAGGGAGCGCCGTCACGTCGACGTTCGCCGTGACCTCGTTGCCCGCCCGACCGTCGAACGCCGGATCATTCCCAGCGCCGCCGGTGCCACCGCCTGCGCCGACGACGGTGACCGACACGGTCGAGACTCCATCGGGGACGGTGAAACTCGAGTCGTGATCGAAGCGCACGGTCACGTCGCGAGGTGTCCCGGGGTCCGCGGCTGCATGCGCGGGCGCGCCGTTCACCGCGATGGTCCCGCCGCAGACCGCGACGAGGAGTGCACTCAGTGCGAGTGCCACACTCTGCCGTCGCCGACCCTCCATGAACAGCACGCAATCCGATACTAGCCACTGTCGGGATCGGATGTCGGCGTTTCGGGCCATCGAGCGGTCCCCGGCGACCCCGCGGCCGAATGCCGGAGCGAAGGGGTCGACATCCAGCCGATTCGCTCCAGATCTCGCAGGTTCGCTCCGGGTGATCTGACGGGTCGTCAGGTCGGTCGGTAGGCTGGACCGGTCGTCGACCTGAAATTGGAGCCACATGCGAGGCATCATCTCCGCCGCCGGGTACGTCCCCCACCACCGGCTCGATCGGTCCGAGATCGTCGCGTTCTTCGGCTCCGGCGGCGGCAGTGGCACCCGCAGCGTCGCGTCCTACGACGAGGACACCACGACGCTCGCCGTCGAGGCCGGGCGGCTCGCCCTCCGCGGTGCCGGACGCGACGCCGGCTCGGGCGCATCGCCCCGGGCGTTGTGGTTCGCGACGTCGACACCCACCTACCTCGACAAGACCAACGCGACCATCGTCCATGCGGCACTCCGGCTCGACCACGACGCGGCCGCGTTCGACCTGGGCGGCGGCGTCCGCTCGGGCATCGGCGTGCTCCGCACCGCACTCACCGGCGGTGAGTCGTCAGTACTGGTGACCGCAGCCGACATCCGCACGGGCAATCCGACCTCGGGCGACGAAGCAACCGGTGGCGACGCCGCGGCGGCCGTCCTGGTCGGCGACGAGTCCGCCGGGCCGGTCGTCGCCGAGCTGATCGGCGCCGCGTCGGCGACCCGTGAGTTTCTCGACACCTGGCGGACGCCGGGCGAGATCGAAACCCACCACTGGGAGGAGCGCTTCGCCCAGACCCGCTACGAGCCCCTCGCCGCCGACGCGTGGCGGGACGCCTGCAAGAGCGCCGGCGTCACCGACGCCGAGGTGACGACACTCATCGTCTCGGGCGCCCACGCCCGGGTGGTGAAGTCGGTCACCAGGAAGCTGGGTGGCGCCGTCGGTGGGGTCGCCCCGGATTTCGCGGCCACCGTCGGCCACACCGGCACCGCGGATGCCGCCCTGCGACTCACCGCGGCGCTGGAGGCGGCCGGCCCCGACGAGGTGATCGCGCTCGTCGGCCTCGCCGACGGTGCCGACGTGTTGCTCTTTCGCACCACCGATGCCATCACGTCCTGGCAGCCGAGCCGCCCCGTCACCGAACAGGTCGGCGAACGTCCCGGCAATCTCGCCTATGCGACGTTCCTCTCCTGGCGGGGAGCGGTCACGCCACAGCCACCCAACCGTCCCCTACCGGCCCGCATGTCGGCCTCGGCTGCCGGGCGCAGCGTCGACTGGAAGTACGGTTTCGTCGGCTCCAAGGACCGTTCGAGCGGCGCGGTGCACCTGCCCCCGGCACGGGTCAGCTATGACGGTGGTGCCGTCGACGACGCCGAGCCCATCCCGATGGCCGACACCCCGGGAACGATCGTGACCTTCACGGTCGATCGGCTCGCGTACTCACCGTCCCCACCGGTGATCTTCGCCGTGGTCGACTTCGAAGGTGGCGGTCGACTTCCCGTCGAACTGACCGACACCGCCCCCGACGACGTCGCCATCGGGTCAGGAGTCGAGATGACCTTCCGCCGCCTCAACACCGCGGACGGGATCGCCAACTACTTCTGGAAGGCACGTCCGGTCGCCTGAGACCGGACGGACAGCGAGAGGAATCCATGGGATCTCACGGCATCACCGACCGGGTCGCCATCGTCGGGATGAGCTGCACCCCCTTCCGGGAGCATTGGGAAGCGGGCCACGACGACCTGGTGATCGACGCGGCGCAGGCCGTGTATGCATCGGCCGGCATCGCACAGCGCGACGTCGACGCCTTCTGGTACGGCACCGCCCAGTCGGGCATGTCGGGTGTGTCACTGGCTGCACCGCTGAAGATCCGCGACAGGCCGGTGACCCGGGTCGAGAACATGTGCGCCACCGGGTCCGAGGCGCTGCGCCAGGCCGCGTACGCCGTCGCCTCGGGCGCGTACGACACCGCGATGGCGATCGGTGTCGAGAAGGTCAAGGATGCGGGCTACCAGGGCCTGAACGCCTTCCCGATCCCCAACGACGGCACCAAGCGCACCCTCACCGCGGCGGCGATGTTCAGCCTGGTGCTCCCCGCGTACGCCGAGAAGTACGGCGTCGACGAAGACGAGCTGCGTCGGGTCGTGGCCCGCATCGCCTCGAAGAACCACGCGAACGGCGTGCACAATCCGCTCGCCCAGTTCCGGAGGGAGATGAGCGTCGACGCGATCTGCAACATGGCCGCGGTGGCCGGCCGTCTGAGCGTGTTCGACTGTGCCGGGGTCGCGGACGGCGCCGCGGCGGCGATCGTCGTGCGGGCCGAAGACGCGCACCGCTACACCGACAGACCGCTCTACATCAAGGCCCTGTCGGTGGTCGCCGGTGACGGCTCCGGCCTGCTGGACCCGACTTATGATTACACCACCTTCCGCGAGTGCAAGGCCGCTGCGGACGACGCGTACGCCCAGGCCGGGATCACCGATCCACGGGCCGATCTGGCCCTGGCCGAGGTGCACGACTGCTTCACGCCGACCGAGCTGGTGCTGATGGAGGACCTCGGCTTCGCCGAACGCGGCACCGCCTGGAAGGAGGTGCAGGCCGGCACCTTCGATCTGCACGGTGAACTGCCGGTCAACACCGACGGCGGGCTGAAGAGCTTCGGCCACCCGGTCGGCGCGTCGGGTCTGCGGATGATCTACGAAGCATGGCTGCAACTCCGTCACGAAGTGCCGCCTGAGCGGGCGATCGACAACGACCGGACCATGGCGCTCACCCACAACCTGGGCGGCTACCCGGGCGAGATGGTCAGCTTCGTCGGCATCTACGGCACCGAGCCGAACGCCTGAACGACCGGTTCGGCGTCCGAATCCTCGGAGCCGATCGATCCCCGGCCCGAAATTTGGAGCGAAAAGGTTGACATTCGACCTTTTCCCTCCAAATTTCGTGGAGGGGGCGGGTGAGGGGGTCAGACGCGTGGGTCGACGAACGCACCCGCGAGCAGGTCGTCGAAGCGCTCGACGTCCTCGGACGGATCGTCGATGCCACGGTGTGCGGGCGTGGGCGCGAGGTGCCGCTGCACGAACAGGCGGGCGACGAGCGCCTTGCGCCCGGTCGGGGTCCAACCGAGCCGCTTCTCGGCACCGGACTGCGCGAGCAGCAGCGCCGCCGACCAGACGTCGGCCAGGTACTCGGAGAGCGGAAACAGCT
>JBDZVK010000155.1:0-6731 GCA_040255725.1 Actinomycetota bacterium | reverse complement strand
GTAGTGACAGAGCCACTCTCAATACCTACAATCGTCGGTATGGAGATCTTGCGCACCCCCGACGACCAGTTCACCGACCTTCCCGGCTTCGCCTTCGCCCCCCACTACGTGGACGTACCCGTCGACGCCGACGGCGAGGGTTTCGACGAAGGCGCGACCCTGCGCGTCCATCATCTCGACGAGGGACCGGCCGACGGGCCGGTCGTGCTGTTGATCCACGGCGAACCGACGTGGTCGTATCTGTACCGGCACATGATCCCGGTGCTCACCGCCGCCGGCTACCGCTGCGTGGTACCCGACCTGGTCGGATTCGGCCGCTCCGACAAGCCGGCGGAACAGTCCGACCACACCTACGCGCGCCAGGTCGCCTGGATGCGCGCCGCGCTGTTCGACGCGCTCGACCTGGGCGACATCACGTTCTTCGGCCAGGACTGGGGCAGTCTGATCGGGCTGCGTCTCGTCGCCGAACACCCCGACCGTTTCGCCCGGGTCGTCATCGGCAACGGCGGGCTCCCCACCGGCGACGGCAAGCTCAGCGAGGCCTTCATGAACTGGCAGCACTTCGCCTCGACCACCGAACACTTCCCGGTGGGGGCGATCATCGACGGCGGCTGCACCACCGATCTCGACGCCGACGTCGTCGCCGCGTACAACGCGCCGTTCCCCGAGGATCGCTTCAAGGCCGCGGCCCGGGTGTACCCGAGCCTCGTGCCCGTCGCCGACGACAACCCCGCGGTGCCGGCGAACCGCGCCGCGTGGGACGCGCTCGGCGAGTTCACCAAACCGTTCCTCACCGCGTTCAGCGACAGCGACCCCATCACCAAGGGCGGGTTCCGCATCCTGCAATCGCACGTTCCCGGAGCGCAGGGTCAGGCACATGTCACGATCGAGGGCGCCGGCCACTTCCTCCAGGAAGACCGGGGCCCACAGATCGCCAAGGTCATCATCGACTTCGTCGACGCCACCTCCTGACCGGTCTCGGCGGCGATCCCGACTCGGCGCCCGTGCCTGCCCGGTAGGGTGCGGCCATGTGCGACACCCTCGTGGTCAGAACCGATGACGGGATCCTGTTCGCCAAGAACAGCGACCGGGATCCCAACGAGGCCCAGCTCGTCGAATGGGAGGCCGCTGCCGACCACGACGAGGGCGCCGAGGTCGCCTGCACCCACTTGACGATCCCCCAGGTGCGCCACACCCACGCGATCATGATCTCCCGACCGTGGTGGATGTGGGGCGCCGAGATGGGCGCGAACTCCCACGGGGTGGTCATCGGCAACCAGGCGGTGTTCAATCGTGCCGGCCACGCGAAGGACGGCCTGTTGGGCATGGACCTGCTTCGCCTCGCTCTCGAGCGGGCCGGGACTGCACGCGGCGCGGTCGGCGTGATCGTCGACCTCCTCGAAACCCACGGCCAAGGCGGATCCCACAGCCATGACCACCCCGGCTTCCGCTACGACAACAGCTTCCTGGTCGCCGACCGCGACGAGGCGATCGTGCTCGAGACCGCACGCCGCGACTGGGCGACCGAGGACGTGACCGGCCGGGCACGGTCGATCTCGAACGGCTACACGATCCCGGCGTTCGCCCGTGCCCATGCCGACCCGCTGCGTGCCGCCGTGGCGCAGAGCGCGCGTCGGCGGTGCCGTACCGAACAGGGCGCCGTGGCGGCCCGTGAGCCGGCCGACCTGTTCGAGGTGCTCCGCGACCATGGCGACGACGGCATCCCGAGGTTCCGGCGCCTCAACGGTGCGCTCGGCGCGCCGTGTGCCCATGCCGGCGGTTTCGCCACGTCGACCCAGACGGTCAGCTCGTGGGTCGCGGACCTGCGCGATGCGCCGCGACACTGGGTGACGGGTACCGCGGCACCGTGCACGTCGGTGTTCAAGCCGGCCCGGGTCGACGAGCCGAGCCCGCTCGAGGGCGACGACCGGGCGACGAACCGGTTCGACCCGGCGGTGACCTGGTGGCGCCACGAGTTGTTGCACCGCACGGTGCTGCGCGACCACGCGGCGGCCACGGCACGTTTCGCACCCGAACGTGACCGGCTCGAGGCCGCCTGGCTCGACTCGCCGCCGCCGACCGCCGCTGCCTTCGAGATCGCCGCCGAACGGGAAGGCGCCTGGACCCGCGACCTGTTCGACGCGGACCTGCGCGACACCCGGCCCGGTTGGCTGCGCAGGATCACCGGTGGGTTCGACCGGGCCGCCCACCTGCCGACAGACGGCTCGGCGGCGGACCGGACGACCCCGCGCGAGGAGCGAGCCGCATGACCACCGACGCAGAGGTGATCGTCGTCGGTGCCGGCCTCGCCGGCCTGGCCGCGGCCCGTCAGCTCGTCGCCGCCGGCGTCGAGACCCGGGTCGTCGAGGCCCGAGACCGCGTGGGCGGACGCACCGAGGTCACCACGACCGCGGACGGTTCCACCGTGGACCTCGGCGGCCAGTGGATCGGCCCGGGTCAGACCCGGGTTGCGGCGCTCGTCACCGAGCTCGGTCTCGAGACCTTCGACACCTACAACGACGGTTCGCTGCTGGTGCAGTTGGGCGGCCGCCGGACGCTGATGGGTTCACAACGCGGCGCGACGCCCAAGCTGAGCGCGTTCACGCTCGCCGATCTGGCCCAGGGCCTCAAGCGCTTCACCCGGATGGCGAACCGGGTGCCCCTCGACGCGCCCTGGCGCGCCGAGCACGCCGGCCGCCTCGACTCCCAGACCTTCGAGACCTGGATCCGTCGCAACCTCCGCACGGCCGGCGGGCGCAGCTACTTCCGCATCGCGTGCGAAGCGGTCTTCGCAGCCGATGCGTCCGACCTGTCGGCGCTGCACGCCTTGTTCTACGCGCATTCCGGCGCCGATCTGGAGACGCTCCTGTCGGTCGACCGCGGAGCACAGCAGACCCGCGTCGTCTCGGGCGCCGGCAGCATCTCCGCGGCGATGGCCGACCAACTCGGCGACCGCGTCCACCTCGGCGATGCGGTACGCCGGATCGTCCACGACGGGACCGGCGTGCAGATCGAGACCCGCTCGGGCGCGACCTTCGCGGGATCCGCGGCCATCGTCACGCTGCCTCCCACGCTCGCCGGACGACTCGAGTACGAACCGGCTCTGCCGGGATGGCGCGATCAGCTCACCCAGAAGCTGCCCATGGGCTCGGTCATCAAGATCCACGCGGTCTACGAGCGCCCGTTCTGGCGAGACGAGGGGCTGAACGGTCAGGCCGCATCCGACGAAGGGCCGATCAAGGTCACCTTCGACAACTCACCGCCCGACGCACACGTGGGGATCCTGCTCGGATTCATGGAAGGCGCCGACGGTCGTCGCATGGCGCGATCGACCTCCGAGCAGCGGCGTGCCGCGGCGTTGGAATGCCTGGCGCGCTACTTCGGTACCGAGGCCGCCAAACCCGTCGAGGTGCTCGAACGCGACTGGACCGCCGAGGAGTTCTCCCGCGGTTGCTACGGCGCGCATTTCGCCCCGGGCGTCTGGAGCACCTTCGGCGACCGGCTGCGCACTCCCGTCGGGAGGGTCCACTTCGCCGGCACCGAGTACGCGTCGGTGTGGAACGGCTACATGGAAGGCGCGTTGCGCTCGGGCGAGGACTGCGCCGACGCGGTCCTGGCCGCGATCGGCACCTGAGTCGCCCCGACCGCGATCCGCTGCGCGCCGCGCACGGGCACTCCACACGGGTCGACGGATCGGTCATCATGGGGCGATGGACGCACCCGATGCCTTCGCCCCCGCCGCACTCGGCCCCACCACGCTGCGGAACCGCATCATCAAGGCCGCGACCTTCGAAGGCCGAACCCCCGACCACGTCGTCACCGATTCACTGATCGACTTCCACACCGCCGTCGCCGCCGGCGGAGTCGGCATGACCACCGTGGCGTACCTCGCCGTGTCACGCGAAGGCTGTGGCACCCCGAACGAGATCGCACTGAGCCCCAAGGCGGTCCCGGGCCTCACACGGCTCACCGAGGCGATCCACGCCGAGGGCGCCAAGGCGTCGGCCCAGGTCGGACACGCCGGCGCGGTCGCCGCGGCGACCGGCCTGCGGGGCCGTTCCCCCTCGAGGCTGTTCTCGCCACTCGCGATGCGGTTCACCAGACCGCTCGACGACCACGAGATCACCGGCGTGATCGACGACTTCGCCGAGGCCGCCCGGGTGGTCGCCGACTCGGGGTTCGACGCGATCGAGCTGCACTTCGGCCACGGCTACCTGCCGAGCGAGTTCCTCTCACCGAAGCTCAATCGCCGTCGGGACCGCTGGGGAGGATCGTTGGAGAACCGGGCCCGACTGGCTCGTGGGATCGCCGAGGCGGTCCGTGCGCGGGTCGACGGGAACCTCGCGGTGCTCGCCAAGTTGAACATGGACGATGCGGTTCCCGGCGGATTCTGGGTCGACGAGTCGGTCGAGGTCGCCCGGCTGCTCGACACCGACGGCACCCTCGATGCTCTGGAACTCACCGGTGGCTCCTCGCTGCAGAACCCGATGTACCTGTTCCACGGCGACGCGCCGATCAGAGAACTCGGGGCGACCTTTCCCAGGGCGCTGCGCCCGGGGTTCCGCCTCGCGGCCGGCCGGTTCATGAAGACCTATCCGTATTCCGAGGCGTACTTCCTGCCGCTCGCCCGCCAGTTCCTCGGCGCGGTGTCGATGCCGATCGTGCTGCTCGGCGGGATCAACGACCGCGCCACCATCGAACAGGCGATGCGCGAGGGTTTCGGCTTCGTCGCGATGGCCAGGGCACTGCTGCGTGAACCCGACCTGGTGAACCGCATGGCCGCCGAGCAGACCGCCGAGGGGCTCTGCATCCACTGCAACAAGTGCATGGCGACGATCTACGACGGGACCCGCTGCGTGCTCGTCGACGACGCGCCACCGTCGATCGAACGGCTCGCGCGACGCCACTAGGCCGAACGGCCTATATTGCTCCGGTGAACGGGGTAAAGTTCCTGATCGATCGAGACGTTGAGAGGGAGAGTGCCGATGAACCGGGCACACAGATGAGGGGGTCGACCGTGAGCGGCGATCAGCGAACATCCGCTCCGCCGGTCGGTTCGCCGGAGTTCTACAAGGCGATCGTGGACTCGGCGGCGAACCCGTACGTCGTCATCGACGACGAGTTGGTGCTTCGCTACGCGAGCCCGTCGATCGAGATGCTCCTGGGCTGGGCGCCCGACGACTGGATCGGCCAGAACATCGCCGAACTGTTGAGTCCCGAGAGCCTGCAGTTGGCCGTCGCCGGCCTCGACGAGATCGGCGTCGCCGCGATGGATCCCCAGTGGGTCGGCGCACCGCTGCGGCTCTTTCTCACCGCATCCGACGGCAACTCGATCCCCGTCGACGTCTACGCCCGCGAGTCGGCCCGCACCGGCATCGGTGGCACCCTGGTCCAGCTCGTGCGCGCCGGCGCCTCACAGACGATGAGCGACGCGGTCGACACGATTCTCGAGGGTCGGGACCTCGACCATGCCCTCTCGCTCCTGACCTCGCTGGTCGAGCACGACATCAGCGACTCCGTCGCGGTGCTGGCGAGCGGCTGGGACGGCACCCGGTTCGCCCAGGTCGCCGGCGGCGACCGGCCGATCTTCCTCGGAGCGCTCGACCCGGCCGACGCCGACGCCGTCGCCGCGGTACTGGCGAGCACCCACCGGGTCGCCGACGTCTTCCGCGAGTTCTCACCGGGCGCACGCGCCGCGGCCGAGCGTCGTGGATTCCACGCCTGCTGGTGTGCGCCGGTCCCCGGCGAAGCCGACGACGACCCGACCGCCGCGCTGTTCATCTGGCGGACCGAATCCGGCCCGCCCGGGGTGATCTTCCGGGATGCGATCCTGCGGGCGGCGAGCCTCGCCGGGCTGGCGCTGCGGTGGATGGGCACCCAACAGGTCCTCACCTGGAGTGCCTCGCACGACCATCTCACCGGGCTCACCAACCGGACCGAGTTCCAGAATCGCCTCGATGCGAGCGTGGGGGCGTCACGGGCGGTGCTGTTCTGCGACCTCGACGACTTCAAACCCGTCAACGACGATCTCGGCCATCGCGCCGGCGACCGTGTCCTGCACGCGGTGGCGGCGCGGATGCGTCGGGTGTGCAGCGACTGCGTCGTCGCCCGCATCGGCGGCGACGAGTTCGCGATCCTGCACTGGCCCACCGAGTCGCTCGACGCCGCCCTCGCCGTGGCCGCGAACGTCCAGAAGATGCTCGAGAGGCCGATCGCCGTCGACTCGGCCACCACCCACGTCGGCGTGACCATCGGCGTCGCCTTCGACCCCACGGGGAGCACCGATTCGGATCGGTTGATGGACCAGGCCGACCGCCTGCTCCGCGAGGGCAAGTCCCAGGGCAAGAACCGGGTGCTGTCGACGACCGTGTCCGGACGCGGATCCGATCACCGAGAGGCTTGACGACCCGCCGATCGGGCTGGTAATCGACGTTCGTCACATTCTGCAGCACCCACGAGGAGATCCCGATGGCCACATTCGACGTGAAGATGGTGATGCTCTCGACCGACGATCTCGACGAGTCGATCGCGTTCTATGCCGAAACGCTCGGCATGCCGCTCAAGTTCCGCGACGGTGGGCACTTCGCGGCGCTCGACGGCGGCTCGGTGACCCTTGCCCTGGCGACGTCGGTCGACCATCCGATGCCGGGCAAGGTCGTACCCGGCATCAAGACCGACGACGTCGACGCCGCAGCCGCGGCGATCGAGGCCAACGGCGGCGCGATCGTCAA
>JBDZVK010000154.1:0-6732 GCA_040255725.1 Actinomycetota bacterium | reverse complement strand
CGGCATGACCCGCACCCTGGTGGTGTGCTGTGCCGACTGGCCGATCCGTGCCGCCGATGAGGCCGACCACGACCGGCCCGTCGCGGTGTGGTCCCACCGGGGCATCGTCGCGACGAACCCCGCCGCCCGGGCCGTCGGCGTCCGGGTGGGGCTGCGTCGCCGCGAGGCTCAGGGTCGTTGCCCCGAGTTGGAGTTGATCCCCGAAGACCCGGCCCGCGACGCCCGTCGTTTCGACCCGGTCGTCGCCGCCCTGGGCGCGTTCACGCCCCAGGTCGAGATCGTGGAGCCGGGGGTGGCGACACTGGCAACCCGAGGCCCGTCACGGTATTTCGGTGGTGACGACGCCCTCGCCGATCGGGTCCACCGTGCCGTCGCCGAGACGATCGGCGACCCCGACCGTTCCACGGTGCGGGTCGGGGTGGCCGACGGACCACTCATCGCCCATCTGGCGGCACGGGTGGCGACCTGTCGAACTCCGAAGATCGTGCCTCCGGGCACGGCGCCGTCGTTCGTCGCCCCGCTCCCGTTGCGTGCCCTCGACGGGCTCGTCGCCGCCCCCGACATCCTCGCCACCTGGACCCAGCTGGGGCTGCGCACTCTGGGCGACGTCGCGGCACTTCCGGCCGCCGCGGTCCTCGGGCGTTTCGGCACCGACGGCGTCCGACTCCACCAACTCGCCGGTGGCGTGGACCCGACGACCTCCTCGCCCACGCCGATCCCGGCCGAGGTCGATGTCGTCGTCGACTTCGACCCTCCCGAGACCCGGGCCGACGCCGTGGCGTTCACCGCTCGCGGATCCGCCGACTCCTTCGTCCACCGTCTCGGGAACCGGGGGCTGTCGTGCGCGCAGGTCGTCATCACCCTGTCGACCGACCACGCCGAGGAACTCCAGCGACGGTGGCGCCTGGACGGGCCAGCCCGTTCGGCCGAACGGAACCGTTCGCCGGCGGTCCTCATCGCCGAACGGGTGCGTTGGCAGACCGACGGTTGGCTGACCGGGTCGCACCTCACCCGCCCCTCCGCCGGGATCACCCGGGTGACTCTCGCGCCCGGCGAGGTGCGCCCGGCCCGGGGCACCCAACCGGGATTCTGGGGTGGGGCGTCGGCGGCCGAGAGGCGGGCCGCCCATGCGGTGGCCCGCCTCGAAGCACTCGCCGGCCCCGACGCGGTGTGCGTGATCGAACCCCGGGGTGGCCGTCATCCGGGAAGCGAAGCGGCACTCGTGCCCACCGCGACGGTCGAGCTCGGCGCCCTCCGTCCTCTGGGCCCGGCGGACGGACCCGACCGTGGGCAGCCGCCCTGGCCGGGTCGACTCCCGGCTCCCTCTCCGACGCTCGTGCCGGCAGATCCCACACCGGTGGAGGTGGTGGACGACGCCGGCGCGAGCGTCGAGGTGAGCGGCCGGGGCGAACTGCTCGGCACGCCCCACACGGTCCGTCTCACCGACGACGCACATCGGGGGTCCGGGCGGTCGGCGACCATCACGGCATGGGCAGGACCCTGGCCCGTGGATGAACGGTGGTGGGATCCCGAGCGGCACCGGCGTCAGGCCCGGCTGCAACTCCTCACCGCACAGGGGACCGCGCTCCTGGTGACCCGGCAGCACCGACGCTGGTGGCTCACCGCCGTCTACGGCTGACCGTCGCTGCGTTCAGAAACGGCCGTGGTACTCGAGTGAACCGAACAGCGCCGACACCAGCGAGGCATTCGACCGGGTGATCCAGAATGCGATCTCCGGGGCGCCCGGCACCCGATGGACCAAACCGAAATAGGTGATCAGCACGTCGGTGCGCGCCTTGTTCGCCCGCACGTACTCGGTCGACTCGGAGAACCCGACCATGACCTCGCCACGGTTCCTCGCCCCACTGTCGAGCTGATGCAGCCAGTAGGCGCGACCGCCGGCGTCCGGCGTCCGGCCGAGCACGTTCCGGTACACCAGATCGACGTACTGGCCGTTGTCCAGTGAGCCGTACCGGTCGACGAACTCCTGTGAACCCGAGAAGAAGTCGGCGATCCGCCACAGGTTCCAGTTGCCGTTGACCTGTCGCCACCAGTAGTCCATGCCCGACGAATCGGGGTCGCGGAGGAAGAACGCCCGGTACAGCCGGACCACCCCGCCCACACGGGCCTGGTAGGTGGCGCCTTGGATCTGCTGGCCGAGCCAGGCCGTCGGGCTCGTCGAGTTCTGCGCCGCGACGCTGAGGAACAGGTCGGTGTTCGACGGGGCACGGTCGTGGAGATCACGCCACGACGCACGCACGAAGTCGGTCGCGTTGCTGTGCGGCCCGAAGCGGATCTGGGCCTGGAGCCAGCCGGACTGGGCGGCGACCCGTGCGTAGACGCCGGGGTAGCCGTTGGCACACCCCTCGCCCCAGCTCGTGATTCCCACCTGCACCCACCGCCCGTTCCGGGCGACGACCAGTGGGCCGCCGCTGTCACCCTGGCACGAGTCGTACTGCTGGTACGGCGACCGACCGGCGCAGATCATCCGGGCGGTGATCGCCCCCGGGTACGACGAGGAACACGAGCTGTTCGAGATGATCGGCACCGTCACCTGCTGGAGGTCGTACGGGAAGTTGCTGCCACCGGAGCTGAGGTTCCCCCAGCCCGTGGTGATCGCCGGCGTGCCGACCCCGACGCCCGACCCCTGGGAAGCGATCGTCTGGAGGGGAGCGTTCGTCGGGGTCGCGATGCGGACGAGGGCGTAGTCGAAGTCCAGGGAGTTCGCGTCGTAGTACGGGAACTCGCGCAGTTCGGCCGCCCGGTGGCGCACGCCGCCGGCCGTCAGGGACTGCGTGTTGGTGAGCACGTCGACGGCACCGGGGACCTCACCGTCGACACAGTGGGCGGCGGTCAGGATCCAGGAGGGATCGATCACCGTGCCGCCGCAGAACTGTGCCAGGTAGTCGTTCGGTTCATGGGACGCCAGCAGACCGGCCTGGGACGGCCAGGCACCGGGCGCTGCGGTGGTTCCGCCGACGATCCGGGTCGACGGGCCCGGAACGGTCGTGTCGCTCCCGGCGATCGGGTCCGCAGCCTGGACCGGCACCACGGTCGTCGCCACCATGACGGCCACCATCACCGATCCCACCGCGAACCGCCGGGTCGTCTTCAACTTCGTGCCTTCCCTCGCGCCACGGACCGCCGGGACCGGATGACATCGCCGATGCATCGACGCCGGAACCTACCGTTTCGCAGGCGCGGGGTGGTCGGGTCAGCACGTCACCGTCGGGTTCACCGATCCGCCAGGTGCCGGGCCCGTCGACCTTGGCCTCGTACATGGCCCGGTCGGCCGCCTCCAGGAGTCCCTCACCGGTGACGTCGCCCGGCCGGCACAACGAGACGCCCACCGACGCGCCGATGTGCACCTCGCCCGAGCGCGTCGCCACGGGGGCGCGCAGGGCGACGACGATGCGCTCGGCGAGCCTGGCCGCCGCGTCGACGTCGTCGAGGTCACGGCAGAGGATGCAGAATTCGTCGCCGCCGAGCCGGGCCACCAGGTCGCCGTCGCGGACCTCGGCACGGAGCCGATCGGCGACCGCGACGAGCACGTCGTCGCCGGCGGCGTGTCCCAGTCGGTCGTTCACGGGTTTGAAACCGTCGAGATCGATCGACACCACCGCGACCGTCCGGCCGGTCGTCGAGGCGGTCGTCGAAGGCGGCGTCGGTGTGGTCACCGGCGCAGCTTCGGACCGGTCGGTCGCGGTGTCGAGTTGGGCGAAGAACGCCGACCGGTTACCCAGCCCGGTGAGGGGGTCGTGCAGTGCGGCGTGGCGGAGTTCGATCGTCATCGCCTCGCGACGGAACACCAGGGCGATGAAGCGGACGAGGCGACCCAGGGTCATCCGGCAGGTGTGGTCGGGGGGTTCGTCCAGGGTGCGCCACAACACCAGACACCCCGGGATGTCGGGCCCTTCCAAAGCGGGCACCGGCCAGGCCCAGCACCAGCGGTGCCCACGCTGCGCGGCTTCCGACGCGAGCGGTTCGGGCAGGTCCGACACCGGCACCGAACACGGCAGGTGATCCTGGAAGGCGGTCGTCCACGGTGCCCCGGGCGCCGGGTCGGCGCGCCGTTGTGTGGGGCCGAGACCGGGATGACTGCGGACCCGCCGTTCACCCGTTTCGGGGTCGGCATAGACGAAGACGCCCTGGGCGTCGAGGTTCTCGGTGCCGGTGACGGCGAGGACGAGGTCGAGCACGTCCGGCAGGGGCGTGTCGTCGGCCATCGCATCGAGGAGCTTCTCGAAGCCCCACCGCTCGTCCCACGGGCGCGCGTACACGGCCAACCCGGCGATGTCCGGATCGGCGAACTGGGCGTTCGCAGTCACCTCGGCGATCATGGTCGTGCCGTCGCGGCGCACCAGACGGAAGAGCATCGGGCGTTGGAGACCGTCGGCGCTCATCGCGTAGGCGACCGAGTCGATCGCGTCGGCGTTCCAGGGAACGTCGACGTGGTCGAAGATGTCGGTGCCGACGATCGCGTCGCGTGACAGGCCGAACAACCGCTCGACCGGTGCGGAGGCCCAGGTGATCGTACCGTCGGCGGCGACGACGAACATGACGAACGGGGCGAGTTCGCTCAGGCGTCGTGCGATCCGCTCGTCCCGCTCGGCCCCTGCCGCCATCTGTGAATTGTACGGGCACAGGAGTGCGGATGCCGTCCGGATCGGCGGCGACGGGTCCGGCCGGCGGGCCGTGTCACGGGGTCCGGTCCCACAGCATCGGACTCGGGGCATCACCCACGCGCCCACGGCCGGCCGTCGTGAGCAGATGGCGGGGTTTGCGTTTGTCGATGTGGCCGATGAGTCCGTGATAGATGCCGTAGCCGACGAGGTCCTGGAGCCGTTCCGGGAAAGTGGCGACGAGCGCCGGGTCGAGACCGAGTTGCTGGTTCTCCTGTTGACGGACCCATCCGGCGCAGTAGTTCATGGCGATTCCGGTGCGTCGAGCCGTGGTCGTGTTCGCTCCCCCGCCGTGCCAGAGGCTGCCGTGCCAGACGAGCACGCTGCCCCGCGGCATCTCGGCGGGGATCGTCTCGTGCGCGACGTCGAGTGCCGGGTTGTGGTCGGCGCGGTGCGACCCGGGCACGAGCCGGGTGGCACCGTTGGCCTCGGTGAAGTCGGTGAGCGCCCACATCGTGTTGCACACCACCGGCACGTGCGGCTTGGGAAGGGGAATGAGCTGATCGTCGGCGTGCACGAGCTGCGCGGTCTCACCGGGGCCGATCCCGATCGACGACAACGACGAGATCAGACAGCCGTCGTCGAGCACTCCCTCGACCACACCCAGGACCTCGGGGTGGACCGGGATGCGGGAGAACACCTCGCCGTGGGCCAGCAGGTTGTAGATGCGCACGGTGTGGTGCCCCTCGAAGACGTTGTCGCCGACGCCGATCTGCAGGTCGGTCTCGAGCCGGTCCAGCGTCTCGGTGAGCTCGTCGAGCAGGTCGGTCTCGATCGCGTCGGGGACGATCGTGTAGCCGACGTCGTCGATGCGAGCGAGATGGGCGGCGAGTGCTTCGGCGTCCACGAGGTGCCCCTTTCCCCGGCCGGCGATCCGGTCGGTGGCGTCGATCCTAGGATTCCCGAGTTCGCCCCGTCGTGAGCGAATCGAAAAGTCTATCGAACGTGTGTTCGATAGACTGGGATGGTGGGATTCACCAATGCGTCCATGCCCTGGGGGGAACTCGAGGCCCGTCTGTCGGGTCGTGCCCCGGTGGCGCCCCGGCGAGAGGCCGTCCCGGACGATCCTCCCGCACACTCCGGTCGGGAGCGGGCCCGGGTTCGTCCCCCGATCGTGCCCTATGCCGAGCTGCACTGCCACTCGCACTTCAGCTTTCTCGATGGGGCCTCGGCCCCCACCGAGCTCGCGGACGAAGCCGACCGACTGGGCCTGGAGGCCCTCGCTCTGACCGACCACGACGGGTTCTACGGGGTGGTCCGCTTCGCCGAGGCCGCCCGCGAGGTCGGTCTGCCCACGGTCTTCGGCGCCGAGGTGACCCTCGACCTGCCCGCACGCCCCGACCCCCACGCGCCCGATCCACCAGGCGGGCACCTCGTGCTGCTGGCCGACGGACCCGACGGCTACCGCTCGTTGAGCCGCGCCCTGAGCCTCGCCCAGCTCGCCGGCGCCAAGGGCACGCCCCGACAGTCGCTCACCGACCTCGCCGACCTCGGCGGCGACGTGGTCGCGCTCACCGGGTGCCGCAAGGGAACCGTGGCGTCAGCGCTCGAAGCGCACGGCCCGGCCGCAGCCGCCCGGGAGCTGGCCCGGCTCGTCGAGTTGTTCGGTCGGGACCACGTGGCGGTGGAGTTGTGGGACCACGGCCATCCCCTCGATCAGCACCGCAACGACGCGCTGGCCGAACTGGCGGTCCGCGCGAGGGTCCGGGTGGTCGCCACCAACAACGTGCACTACGCCACCCCGCGCCGACAGCCCCTGGCCACCGCGCTGGCTGCGGTGCGCGCCCGACGCAGCCTGGACGACATCGACGGGTGGCTGCCCGCGTCCGCAGGCGCGCACCTGCGCTCGGGAGCCGAACAGCAGCGTCGTTTCGCCCGGTATCCCGGAGCGGTGGAGACGACCGTCGAGGTGGCCCGACGTTGCGCGTTCGACCTGGCGCTCGTGGCGCCGGCCCTGCCGCCGTTCCCGTGCCCGGCCGGCATGGACGAGATGAGCTACTTGCGCGATCTGGTCACCGAAGGAGCGACCCGTCGCTACGGCCCCCGCCCC
>JBDZVK010000153.1:0-6741 GCA_040255725.1 Actinomycetota bacterium | reverse complement strand
TGGAGAAGGCCGGGCTCGACCTCGTGTGGGTCGCCGAGGCCTACGGGTTCGACGGCCCCTCCCTCATGGGGCATCTCGCGGCGAAGACCGAGACGGTGGAGATCGGGGCGGGGATCATCCCGATCTTCACCCGGACCCCGTCGCTCATCGCCCAGACCGCCGCCGGGATCGACGCGCTGTCGAACGGTCGGTTCGTGCTCGGTCTGGGGGCATCGGGACCGCAGGTGATCGAAGGTTGGCACGGCGTGCCCTACGACGCCCCGCTGGGGCGCACCCGGGAGATCATCGAGGTGTGCCGCACGATCTGGAAGCGTGAAGAGCGGTTGGATCACCAGGGCCGCTACTACACGATGCCGCTGCCCGAGGGGCAGGGGACGGGCCTGGGCAAGCCGCTCAAGATCATCGCCCATCCCGTCCGCCCCGCGATCCCCACCTGGGTCGCCAGTCTCGGCCCCAAGAACGTCGAGATGACCGCCACGCTCGCCGATGGCTGGCTGCCGATGTTCTTCCTGCCCGAACGGGCGAACGACATCTGGGGCGACGCGCTCGCCGCGGGCGCCGCCAAGCGCTCGGCCGACCTCGCCCCATTGGCGATCTCCGCCGGCGGGATGCTCGCGATCGGCGAGGGCGACGACGTGCGGAACCTGCGTGACCTGATCCGCCCCATGGTGGCGCTGTACGTGGGCGGCATGGGCGCCAAGGGCAAGAACTTCTACAACTCGGTGGTCCAGCGCTACGGCTACGAGAAGGAAGCCGCCGAGATCCAGGACCTCTACCTGGCCGGCCACAAGAAGGAAGCCGCGGCGAAGATACCGACCGAACTGCTCGACTCGCTGAGCCTGTGTGGGCCCGCCTCGTACGTGGCCGAGCGGGTCGCAGCGTACGCCGAGGCCGGGGTGACCCACCTGCAGGTGACCCCGGTGCCCACCGGCGACCAGAGCGCCGCGGACGTGATCTCGATGGTCAAGGAGATGACCGCATGAGTACCCAGACCCCCCAGTTCATCGAAACGCTCGACCCGCGCACCGGACGCGTGATCGCCCGTGTGCCCGATCATTCCGCCGAAGACGTCGCCGCCGCGGTGTTCGTGGCACGCGACAACCAGCGCGCCTGGGCCGCGCTGAGCTTCGCCGAGCGCACCGACCACCTGCTCGGCGTGCGCGACCTGATGCTGGACCGCGCCGAGTCGCTCGTCGACGTGATCTGCTCCGAGACCGGCAAGTTGCCCTCCGAAGCCGTGATGACCGAATTGGTCGCGACGGCCGAGCTGATCGACCACTACGCCAAACACGGCGCCAAGGCACTCGCGGACGAGAAGGTGCGCCCCGGCACGATGCTGCACAAGAAGGCGTACCGGACCTTCTCGCCGCTCGGCGTCGTCGGGGTGATCAGCCCGTGGAACTACCCGTTCGTGCTCACCATGACCCCGATCGTCTCGGCATTGTTCGCAGGCAACACCGTGGTGTTCAAGCCGTCGGAGATCACGCCGCTCGTGGGACTCGAGATCGCGAAGCTGTTCGGCGACGTGGGGGAGTACTCGGGCATCGTCACCGCGGTCACCGGAGGCGGCGCGACCGGCGACGCCCTGGTGCGCTCGGGGGTCGACAAGATCTGTTTCACCGGCTCGGTGCGCACCGGCAAGGCCGTGATGGCCGCCGCGGCCGAGACGCTCACACCGGTCGTGCTCGAACTCGGCGGCAAGGACCCGATGATCGTCTGCGACGACGCCGATCTGGACCGTGCCGTGGGTGGCGCGCTCTGGTCGTCGTTCTCGAACTCGGGCCAGACCTGCATGGCCACCGAGCGGGTGTATGTGGACCGTACCCGCTACGACGAGTTCGTCGACCGGGTCGTCGCGGCGACCCGCCGGATCCGCCAGGGGACCGAACCGGGCGACGACATCGGGTCGATGACCAACGCGGGCCAGGTCTCCGTCGTCGAACGCCACGTCGCCGACGCGGTCGCCAAGGGCGCGAAGGTACTCACCGGCGGTCGGCGGGTGTCGGGGCGGGACGGACTGTGGTACGAACCAACCGTGCTGGTGGGGGTCGACCACTCGATGTCGATCATGACCGAGGAGACGTTCGGGCCGGTGCTGCCGATCATGGCCGTCGACGGCGACGACGAGGCCGTCCGGCTCGCGAACGATTCGATCTACGGGCTGAACTCGTCGGTGTGGACCCGTGACCTGGAGCGCGGCAAGCGGATCGCGGGTCGGATCGAGGCGGGCAACGTGTGCGTGAACGACGCGATCGTGTCGTACGCCGTGACGGGCCTGCCCTTCGGTGGGGTCAAGCAGTCAGGCATCGGCCGGGTGCACGGCGTCGAAGGCCTGCGGACCTTCTGTGACTCGAAATCGGTGCTCATCGACCGGTTCGGGATGAAGCGCGAGGCCTGGTGGTATCCGATGCCCAAGTCGCTCGGTCCGCAGATGACCCGGCTGATCCGCCTGCGTTACCGGCGGGGATTGCTGAACAAGGCCAAGGCCCTGTTGCCCCAACGCCGCCGCTGAGTCGTCAGACGCCGTTGCGGTGCGTGCGGTCCACCGTGATCTTGCAGATGACCCGTTCGCTCTGGATCTCGGGGGCGTAGTCGTCGCCGGTGTAGCGGCGTGAGACCACGTCGATGTGTGCGCGGGCCTCGGCACCGCGGACGATCTCGGTGACCCGGCCCCGCGCCTCGATGTAGCGGTAGGGCGAGTCGGCGTCGATCACGGTCACGCACACCCTCGGGTCGTTCGACATGTTCTTGAACTTCTGCCGGTGGACCTCGGTGTTGATGATCAGGTGGTCGTCGTCGGCGTCGATCCACATCATGTGGGTCGACGGCTGTCCGTCGGCGGCCAGCGTGGTCAGCGCGGCGAAGTTGTCGGCGGTGGCGAAGGCTTTCAGGTCGGCGTCGAGGCTCATGCGTTGAGTCTAGAGAGGACCTTTTCGGCTTCGTCCACGAACGCGTGGACGAGGTCGGCGGCCGGCACCAACTCGGTGATCGCCCCGCCGCCCTGGCCGGCCGGGTAGAACTCGCGGTCGGGGTCGACTCCCGGTGTGTCGAGATCGCCTCCGAGGTGGCTCGCGCCTTCGCGGTACGCCTTGATGAGCTGCGCCGGGAACGGCTCGAGCTCGTCGGGGTGCTCCTCGAAGCGCTGGGACCACTCGCTGCGGATGACCCGGCAGGTCTTGCCCGTGTAGGCCCGGGTCACGACGGTGCCGTCGTCGGCCAGGTCGAGCAGCTTGTCCTTGAACCCGGTCACGGTCCGGGCCTCGGGCGTGGCGATGAAGCGCGTCCCGACCCAGATGCCGTCCGCGCCGAGGCTGAGTGCGGCGGCGAGTCCCCGTCCGTCGGTGATGCCACCGGCGGCGACGACGGGTACCTGGTCGCCGACCGCGTCGACGATCTGGGGCACCAGCGCCATCGTGGCGATCTGTCCGGTGTGCCCACCAGCCTCGGTGCCCTGGGCGACCACCAGGTCACAGCCGGCCTCGACCGCGGCGATCGCGTGGCGGACCTTGCCGCACATGTTCACCACAAGCATGTTCTTCGCGTGGCACAGGTCGACGACGTCGCGGGGCACGCCGAGCCCGGCGACGTACACGGTCGCGCCGGATGCCGCGATCCGCTCGATCTTCGCCTCGATGCCGTCGGGCATCGCCGTGAGCAGATCCACCCCGAAGGGCTTGTCGGTCAGCGCGCGGGTCGCGTCGAGCTGCGCGTCGAGTTCGTCGTCGCGCATCGCCGACGCGCCCAGGCAGCCGAAGCCACCCGCATTCGACACGGCCGCGGCCAGTTCCGCATAGGAGACGCCACCCATGCCGGCGAGCATGACGGGGTGTTCGATGTCGAGGATCTCGGTCAGACGCGTGCGCATGACCGCCGAGCGTAGGCCCCGTCCTGACCCGTCGGTCAATCGTCGGTGAACGCGCCGTCCCGCCTCAGGAAACGACGATGGAGGCGCCCGGGGGTGAACAGCACCCCTCGGGGCTCGTCTTCGAACAGCCAGCGGACGAACATCCGCCGGGTCCACGGCGTCAGGCCGGCCGTCGCGATCGCCGCCTGGGCACCCTTGCGGTGCTTCAGCGCCCGTGACAGCAGGTTCGCCATGCGGGTGTCGGGCGCCAGATGAGAGGCGACCCAGTGCCGGTACGCGGCGCCGACCCCGGTCGGGTCCCCGGAATGTGCCGTGATCGCCTGCGCGGCGGCGATACCGCTGGCGAGCGCCTGGCCGATGCCTTCGCCGGTCATCGGGTCACCCAGGGCCGCCGCATCGCCGACGAACAACGTGCGCCCCGTGCCGAGCGACGGGCCGGGGAGACGGGTCGGGATCGGCCACGCCTTTCGTTGACCCTCGGGTTCGGCCGCGGCGCCGAGGAAGGCACGGACGTGGGGGCGACCCAACAGGTCGTCCCAACGTCGGCTCATCGCCGCGCCGTCGAGGTGGGCGCCTCGCAGGATCCCGAACCCGAAGTTGACGTGGCCGTCGGCGAGTGGAAACGACCACGCGTAGCCGGGCAGGAGATCCGGATCGAACCAGATCATCAGCTCCTCACTCGCCCGCCCGGAGACGTTGCCGACGTACTGGCGGAACGCATGCCAGTCACCGCGGTAGCCCTCGAGACGTTCCCCGAGTGCGCGTCGCAGCGGTGACCACATCCCGTCGGCACCGATCACCCAGGGCGCGTCGATCCGACCGATGCCGTCGACGTCGAGGGTGACCCCGCCGGCGTGGCGGGTCGCGCCGGTCAACGCGTACCCGGTGCACACCTGGGCGCCACTGCGGCGTGCGAGGTCCACCAGGGCCGCGTCGAACTCGGTCCGGCGGGCGACCGCCGCGAACGTCCCCCGCCCACGGGGGAGGGGAAAGGTGACCTGGCGGGCGCGGGGGCCGCGCACGACGATGTCGTCTACCCGCTGCCACGAGGGAATCGTGTCGGGGTCGAGCCCGAGGTCGTCGAGCAGACGCAGGGCGGCGGTGGTCAGCCCGTCACCGCAGCACTTGTCGCGGGGGAACGTGGCCTTGTCGACGACGACGACCCGGCGGCCGCGACGGGCGAGTGTGATGGCCGCCGCGGTCCCCGCAGGTCCGGCGCCCACGATCGCGACATCGATGCCGGCGCAGTCGATCTGGGACACTCCGAGACGCTACCGGGCGCCGCCGATTCGGACCCCAATCGTCTCAGCCGTTGCAGATCACGCGGTTCGGATCGTCGCGGGCGGCCGGCGGAGGGGTGTAGCGAGCGGGGAACCGGTCGGTGCGCGTCGGACCGTCGGAGAAGAACCTGGTGCGGGTCACGTCCACGGCGAGACACGCGTTCCGGGGTCCGAACGACCTCCGGTCGATCGCGGTCGACACACGCGAGACGAACGGTGTGCCGAAGAGTTGCACGCGGACACCACCGTCGACAACGTCGACCCAGATCAGGACACCGTGGTCCGAGGGATTCGCGATCACCAGGTCGGGCTCGGTCCAACCCAGCGTCGCCTCGATGCCTGGTCGGACGCCGTCGGGCACGACGCCGTGCCGCGTCGACGCGGGGATGTCGAGGCCGGCTTCGTAGGCGGCCTCGAACAGCGCCGCGGCGACCAGGTCGGTGCCGCCGCCGGAGATCCACGTCGGCCCGTCGGCGGTCTGCACGTCGGCCGGCTGGAAGCCGCGGGCCGGACTCGGCGCACCGATCACCTCGTTCAACGACAGTTCTTCGCCCGGCTTCAGGATCCGTCCCCGCACCAGGGGAACCGCCTGCTCGACGTTCGCGAGCTGGTTCCGGCGATTCGGGATCGGCACGACGAATTGGCCCGTACCGACCCCGGACGCGTTCGCTCGGGGCGCGGTGGTGGTCGTCGTCGTCGTGGGACCCGGCGCGCCGGCCTTGCGGTCGTCCGGCCCGCTCGGCGGAGCCGGCTTCCAGAGCACCTGGGTCTGGGCGGGGAGCCCCGCACCGAGCAACGTGGTGATGCCCAGGGCCCGGGCCTTCGCGGTGGTGAACTCCGGCGGGCGGCGCGACAAGATGAGTTCGGCGCTCGGCCGATTCCGTTCGAGTGCGGCCAGGATGACCTTGCCGGACGCGGCCGAGCAACAGACGAACCCGTCGACCTGCGGTACCAACAGCACCCGCGAGTTCTCGACGGTGAACGTCGCCGGTTTCGGCGAGGTGACGACGGTCCCCAGTTGTCGGCGCAGTGCCGGAACCAGTTCGTCGACGTCGAACGCGAGCTCGGCGTGGCGGGAACCCGCCGGGAGCACCGAGGTGATCCAGCTTCGGAGCACAGCCGGTGTCGCCGTCATCGACCTGCCCGGGATCGTCAGCGTGAGGTTGCGGTTGGTCAGCGTCGCGGCCCGGCTCGCGAGGAGGGCGATCTCGGCGTCCGACAGCTCCGGTTCGATCGTCTCGGCCACCAGCGGCACCCGCAGGGGCAGGGTGCCGTCGCGTGCGACCCGCTCGATCTGCCGCGCGACCCGGTCGGGGTCGAAGCCGTAGCCGGGCGCGCCGGGACTCGCCCCGACCGTGTCCACCGACCCGACCACCTTCGGCTCGGTCACCGGAGTCTGCCCGGGGAGCTGTGCGAGGGCCTGAGCCAACTTGTCGTGATCGAGACGCACCGTCACCGGAACCCGTCGCTTCTGGAACCACGACGCCAGCCAGTAGAACGGTCGCAGCGGCGCCGGGTCGTCGCGCCCGACGTTCTTCGCGGTGTCGAGGGTCGCCCGGGTGTCGAGATGCAGCCCGATCTCGGCCGCGGACATCG
>JBDZVK010000152.1:3242-6783 GCA_040255725.1 Actinomycetota bacterium | reverse complement strand
CCGATTCCACGGA
Organism: Actinomycetota bacterium; assembly: GCA_040255725.1. GTDB lineage: Bacteria > Actinomycetota > Acidimicrobiia > Acidimicrobiales > Iamiaceae > JAFDWI01. Next base: position 6,770 of record JBDZVK010000152.1, on the reverse strand, counting down.
GATGACATGACAACGCCGCAGTTCGATGACGACGACTATCGCGAGATCCTCGCCTTGCGCGACCGGCTCCGCCGGTTCCTGCACTGGAGCGAAGCCCGCGCCAAGGACGTGGGCCTGACCCCTGCACAGCACCAGCTGCTGCTCGCGGTGCGCGGCCACCCGGCTGAAGGCCTCCCGACGATCGGCGAGCTCGCCGAGCATCTGCAGATCCGGCACCACTCGGCCGTCGGGTTGATCGACCGCGCCGAGGCGGCCGGGCTCGTCGAGCGGATGGCCGACGCCGAGGACGGTCGGGTCGTGCGGATCCGCTTGCAGAAGCCGGGCCAGGACGCGCTCGACGAACTCACCGCCTCCCACGTGACCGAACTGCGGGTGCTCGCCGAATCGTTCGCGTCGGTGCGGCTCCCCGGGAGCGACTGAGCAGGACCGGGTTGCGGCCGGCGGGGCTCGCCCGCCGTCCGACGTGAAGCCGCCGGGACCGGTCGACGGCCGGTCCCTGCGCCGCGCCCCGTTGGCGACGGGCTCGCTCAGGACGTGAGCGCGAGTTCGACGAAAGCGGCCGCAGCCGGAGACAGCGGACCTTCGCGGTGGATCAGGCCGATCTTCCGGTCGAGCGGCGGATCGACCGACGCGACGACGGCACCCTCCGCGGTGGCGATCGGGGCGCGCGGTGAGGGCAGGAACGTCGTGCCCGCGCCGGCCAGGACCAGGGGCAGCAGCGCCTCGCGGTGCCCGGTCTCCACGGCCACGGTGGGGGTCACGCCGGCGGTGGCGCACGCATCGTCGAGCAGCCGGCGGGTGGCGGTGCCCACGGGCGTCGTGATCAGCGGCATCCCGGCAAGGCGCTGCACCGGGAGTCGTCCGTCGACGACGGGCGTGCCCGGCGGGCACACCGCGAGCAGCTCCTGCGATGCGAGCTCGTGGACGACGAGTCCGGCCGCGGCGGGAAGTTCGACGAGACCGATCTCGTAGGCACCGTCGTGGACGCCTGCGATCGCGGCGTCGGCCGCGTCGGGTTCGGCGATGTGCACGGCCACGCCCGGGTGGCGCGCCCGGAACGCACCGACCATGGTCGCGAGCGGATCGACCGCCAGGGTGTGCAGCGTCACCACGTCGAGGCGCCCTGCCCGCAGCCCGGCCACATCGGCCACGACGTCGCGGGCCACGGCGGCATCGCGGAGCAATCGTCGGGCCGGGCCCACGAAGGCCTCCCCGGCGGTGGTGAGGCGGACCGTGCGACCGATCCGATCGAAAAGGGGCGTTCCCAATTCCCGCTCGAGGGTTCGGATGCCCTGCGAGAGCGACGGCTGCGTCACCGGGATCGAAGCGGCGGCGCGGGTGAAGCTGCCGAGTTCGGCGGCGGCCACCACGTAGGCGACCTGTTGCAGATTCATAGGAAGACCATATCGAAACGACAGGAACTTTCATGTTGACCTATGGAGCGATCGGCGGTTCAGTGCAGGCGTGGACTGGATCGTGATCGCGCTCATCGGGGTGGGGACCGGATTCCTCGCCGGCCTGTTCGGCAAGGGCGGCTCCGCGGTCGCCACACCGATCCTGGCGGCAGTCGGTGTCCCACCGGTCGTGGCGGTCGCCGCCCCGTTGCCCGCGACCATTCCGGGAACCCTCGTCGCGTCCCGGCCCTATGCCCGCGCGGGGATGATCGACCGTGACCTGATGCGCTGGAGTCTCGTCTTCGGCATTCCGGCCACGATCGTCGGCGCCGTCGCGACCCGTTGGATCGACGGCTCGATGCTGGTGCAGGCCACCGACGTGCTCATCGCCGCGATCGGCATCCGCTTCCTGCTCGGCCCGGCACACAGCGCTGAAGTCGTCCGGGACGTTTCGCACCGCAAGGCGCGCACGATCGCGATCGCGCTGGCGGTCGGCGTCACCGCGGGGCTGCTCGCGAATTCGGGGGGATCGTTGCTCGCGCCGTTGTTCATCATGGTGCTGGCGATGCCCGTCAAGGAATCGTTCGGCACGTCGCTGATCGTGGCCAGCGCCCTGGCGATCCCGGGGACGGTCGTCCATCAGGTCCTCGGCCACCTCGACTGGAGCGTCATCGCGGTCTACGGAGCGGGATCGATCCTCATGGCGCCGCTCGGCGCCCGGGTGGCACTGCACACCGACGCGATCCGGCTGGAGCGCGCCTACGGCGCCTGTCTCGCCCTCCTCGGCATCGGTTTCCTGGTCTGGTAGGCGACGGCGGCGCCGGGTGGCACCCCCAACGGGATTCGAACCCGTGTTACCTGCGTGAAAGGCAGGCGTCCTAGGCCGCTGGACGATGGGGGCATGGTGGCATCGGTGAGTCGGCGAGCCTACCAACAGCCGACGCCGATCAGCGATGTCGGACGCCCCGTCGGGGCCGGTCGCCGATGCTGAACCGGCCGTGGGTCTCCTGCGGCTCCGATGGCGTCGTCGGCGGCGTCCGGGGGTCTGCGCCGTCGTGGCTCGGCCAAAGCTCAATCGGCGCCGCCCGCCGCCGATGTGGAGATGACCGGAGGGCTCGCCACTGGCTGCGCTGACGCGCACGGAGCAAGACGCATACAGTTGTGCACTCCCGGATCGATCGACCCCTTCCAACCGTCACGAGGTCGTCCATGACCAGTTGCGCCATCGCTCCCGACCCGGGGGCCCCGAGACGGGGGCCGACCGGTCCGATGCGCGCTCCCGCTTCGTGGTCGCCGATCGCGACCGGGGGACGGTGGACGTGAGCGACGACGTGCTCATCTGTCCGAGTTGTCGGGCACGGGTGTTCGAAGAGTGGCCTGCCTGCAAGTTCTGCGGTGCGGCGCTCCGGACCGATCGGATCGGCGCGATCGTCGATCCCGACGAACTGGTCAGCGCCGACGCGCCCGCGACCGCCGCGGCGGCTCCCGGCCCCGACCCGACGGTCCGCCCGGGCGCCGGTGCGCCGTCACCGGCCACCGATCGCGCGCCCGCCCCACCCGGATCGACGCTTCCCGACGCGTGGTCCCCGCCGGGGGACACCGGCGATCCGTTCGACGCCGGCCGCTCGCTTCCCCCCGGCGAGTCGACCGGTGCGTGGTGGTCGTCTGCCGACACGATGCCTGAGGCCGACCGTTCACTGGTTCCCCTCGAAGGTGCCGATGCGACCTGGGCGCCCGGACCGGCGCCGTCGGTTGCGTCGGACGGCGGTTCGCCGGGGACCGGAACGCTCGACCCGGCCGGGCCGTCCGGCGACTCCTGGGACTGGGACCAGGGGCCGTCGGGTCTGGAGCCGGCCGCGTGGTACCCCGAGCCGGGATCGTCGTCGGGGCCGGATGCGTCGGGCCCGGACGAGTTGGGACCGGCGGGCCTGGAGCCGGCCGCGTGGTATCCCGAACCGGGCCCGGACGAATTGGGACCGGCGGGCCTGGAGCCGGTCTCGTGGTATCCCGAACCCGGAACCGCGCCGGCGGGGCCGGGCGTCCCTGGCGTCGGCACCGACCCGTCCCCGAGCCCGTCGGCCCCGGCGTCGGACGCCGCCGGAACGTGGGGCCAACACATCGAACCGGCCGCGCC
>JBDZVK010000152.1:0-3142 GCA_040255725.1 Actinomycetota bacterium | reverse complement strand
CCCCGGCGTCGGACGCCGCCGGAACGTGGGGCCAACACATCGAACCGGCCGCGCCCAGGGGTGACGTCGCCGTCAACTGGCAACCTGCCGGGGCCGACGCGTGGGACGCGCCGATCCGGCCCGAAGGCAAACCCAAACGTCAGGCGGTGCTCTCGCGTGAGGCGCGCCTGTTGTTGGCGGGCATCATCCTGATCCTGTTCATCCTCGCGGCGGGAGTCGAGCTGCGCGACCGTGGCACCCCCCACCCGTCCCAATGGGCGGCGAACACCCAGGAGATGGCCGACTGGGTGTCCAAGGTGCGCAAGGTGCCCTTCGAACACCCGGTCACGGTCGTGACGCTCGACGGTGGCGACTACGACGCGGCGGTGGCCGAGGCCGGTCGACCCTCCGCATCGTCGGTCCGGCAGGGGCTCACCGAGCAGACCGCGATGTGGCGGGCATTGGGAGCGGTGCAGGGCGATCCGGCGGCACGGCTTCAGGTGGTCGCCGCCCAGCGGCCGGAGCTGGGTGTGTTCTACGACCTCGATCACCAGCGGCTCGTGCTGCGCGGTGGCACCGACGGCGAGATGCTGCGGGAGGGCCTCGCCGGTGCCTTGTCGATCGCCCTCGACGACCAGCGCGGCGACCTGTCGTCGCTACGGTCCACCAGCATCAGCGAGAACCCGCGCTTCGACGTGGTCATGGGTACCGCGGCGCTCATGCGGTCGGACTACGTCCGCCGGCGCGACGCGCCGAGCGCGAAGCAGGGGAACGCGGCCGGCCACGACGACGCATCGACGACCGGAGCGCCGGCGGATGCCGAGACGGCGTTGCCGGCGGCACGCACCGACCTGCAGACCCGGCTCGGCGCGCCGTTCGTCGAGCTCGTCCGCGACGTGCGTGGGGTCGCGGCCGAGAACGCGCTCGTCGAGGCGCCGCCGGTGGCGTCGCAACAGGTGATGCTCCCGATGGCGTACTTCGACGGCCGCGGGCCGCTCGTCGGGCCGCAGCCGGAGGTCCCAGACGGGGCGCAGAAGCTCGACGAGGGCACGATCGGTGCCCAGACCTGGTATCTGCTGCTCGCCGCGCACCTCGATGGCGAGAACGCCCGCGACGAGGCACTCGCGTTCGTCGACCGGTGGGCCGGCGACGCCTATGTCGCCTACCGCAAGACCGACGGCCGGGTGTGCGTCAGCGATGTGATCCGTGGCAGCGACGAGTCCCAGACCGTGCTGGTCACGGGCACGCTGAAGCGCTGGAGAGACGCGATGCCCGGCCGGGACATCGAGGTGACCCCGGACGGCACCGTCAGCACCAGGGTCACCGCGTGCGACCCCGGCCCGTCGGCCGATCAGGCGATACGGGGCGATCTCGCCACGGCGGTGACCGCCGCGGTCACCCGGTCACGACTCGCCGCGGGCTACTACCACGATGGGAAGAAGATCCCCAACGGGGTCAACGGGCCGGTGTTCGAACCGCACGTGGCGTGGTGCATGGGCGCCGAGGCGCTCGCTCTGGCCCAACCCGACCAGATGGAGGCGCTCGCCTCGCGCCGTGGAGGCACCTACCGCGACCTCACGCTCGCCGCCGGGGCGCGCTGCAACTCGAACATGGCCGATCAGCTCTTCGTCGAACACGGCGACTGAGCACGCGCGTCGCTCACCCACGCGCGTCCGTCACGCCGGTCCGGCGTCGCTCAGAGGCTCATCGCGGCGATCAGGTCGTCGAGGAGTCTGCTGAGAAAGTCGTAGGCCACCCACGAACCCAGGTCGGGATCGCCGCGGCGGATCCGCACGGTCTGGTCGTCGTCGGAGATGCCCAGACGTGTGCCCAGCACGAGCCGGACGGCGTTGATCGAGCGCAACCACGATTCGGCCTGCGCCGGATCGAGCCGATCGTTGCCCGAGGTCTCCGCGAGGGAGCGCAGCGCTGCCAGGTGGCGCTGGCGGAGCTCGTCGCCCATCATCATCTGGTAGCCGGCGTCGCGGACCGCGTCGTCGGAGTAGCCGGGAGGGAACAACCGCTGCAGGGTCGGGTCGTCCGGCTGGTCGAGTTCGTCGGCCAGGTCGTCGGCGACCTGGTTCAACAACGCCCGTTCGGCGCCGCCCAGTCGGATCTCGAGCATGCCGTCGCCACAGGCCTTGACGGACCGCCGGAAGCGCATCGCCACCGCCCGAGACCTCAGTCGTCCTGTTGCATGGTGGCCCACAGGCCGTGTTCGTGCAGGCGGAACACGTCACGTTCGGCCTGGTCGCGGGAACCCGACGACACGACCGCGCGGCCGAGCGTGTGGACGTCCATCATGAGCTTCTCCGCCTTGGCGCGCGAGTAACCGAACAGCTTCTGGAACACGAAGGTCACGTACGACATGAGGTTGATCGGGTCGTTCCACACCAGCACGATCCAGGGAGCGTCGGTCTCGACGTCCTCGTCACCCCGAGGTGACCACGTCTCGACCGGTGCGGTCTCGACCGGCGTCATCGTCGCGACCACGTCGGCCGACGACGTCGACATCCCGGTCGGTCCCGGTTGGATCAGCGGGGGCGACGGTTCGACTCGGGGTCGTCGTGTCCGCATGGTGAGATTCTGCCGCGTCGGGCACCGATTCGGACAGTCCCAGGAAGAACCAGAGCACCGCACTCCAGATCAACGTCGCCCCGAGGATGTGCAGACCGACCAGGATCTCGGGTACGCCCGTGAAGTACTGGGTGTAGCCGATGGCCGCCTGCAGGAGGCCGAACACGAGCACGATCTCGAGACGCGCCGACACCGGTCTGGGGGCACGTCGCCGGAACAGCACGACCAGCAGCGCCACGATGGTCGCGAGGACCGCCATGTCGACGGTCCCGTGGATGCGGGCCACGTCGGTGATCTGGAAGGGCAGCCGGTCGACCGGCGTACCGTTGTTCGACCCGGAATGCGGGCCGGTGCCGGTCACGACCGTGCCGGTCACGATCGCGAGCGCCGTCAGCCAGACGAGTGCGCGACCGAGGCGGCGTGCCGTCCGGTCGACGAGGGTCCGTTGCCGGGAGCCGTCGGGACGTCGGGCCCGGTGCACGAGCACCACGGCGTCGGCGACCAGCAGCATCGACAGCACGAAATGACCCATGACGAACGGCGGCCACAGGTGCGACAGCACGACGATCCCCCCGAGCACGATCTG
>JBDZVK010000002.1:11790-34825 GCA_040255725.1 Actinomycetota bacterium | reverse complement strand
CACGGCGGCGCCGCTTCCGCCGCGGTCACGCGTCCATGAGCATCGACCGCATCTGGGCCGGCTGGCGCACCGCCTACATGGAGTCGGTCACCGACGGTGCCGACCTCGCGCTCGGTCCGGACGCCGACGGCCGGTCGCTGTTCGAACGCATCTACCAGTCCGGCGAGCCCGACGAGGTGACCCACATCGTCTGGCACGGCGAGCGGTGCTTCGCGATCCTGAACGCGTACCCCTACGGCAGCGGGCACCTGATGGTGCTCCCCATACGCAAGGTTCCCGCTCTCGAGGAACTCAGCCCGGCCGAGCATGCAGAACTCTGGGACGGCGTGCGGATGGCGGTGGTGGCGATCAAGGCGGCCTACCGCCCCGACGGGGTGAACGTGGGTGCGAACCTCGGCCGCGGGGCCGGCGCGGGCGTCCCCGACCATCTGCACGTGCACGTGTTGCCCCGCTGGATCGCCGACTCCAATTTCATGACCGCCGTCGCCGAGACCCGGGTGCTCCCCGAGCCGCTCGACGTCACCTGGGAAAAGCTCCGTCGCACCTGGCCGGATCGATCGGTGCCGTGAGCGGGGCAGACGGTCACGACACTCCGACCGACGCGCCTCGGACCCCGGATGCCGCCGGGGAGCCCGTGACGACCGGTGAGTCGGTCGGACCGAACCTGTTCGCCGACAACCGCCGGCGGCGGATCCCGGGGATCCTCTACGGCGTCATCGGCGCGGCCGCGCTCGTGTGGTGGCTGGTGCGCGCCGGCGACGACCCGGTGCTGGTGAACGGCGGCGTGGGGGTCGCCGGGATCCTGCTCGTGGTGTTCGGGGCGTACTCGATCGCCGCCGGCCGCCGTCTCGAGGTCGACGACGAGGCCGCACTGGCGGCCGCGGCCGTGGCCGTGCAGCGACCCATGGGACACGCTTCGGCGCAGCTGGCCTGGCGGGGTTGGACGTCGCGGCCGACGTGGCGGATCCTGTGGTACTCGGCCGAAGATCCGCCCCGGCACCGCGGACTGGTGCTGGTCGACGGGCTCGACGGCGAGGTGCTCGACACCCTCGTCGAGGACAACCCCGAGATCGGTTCGCCGATCGACTGGAGTCTCGAGGAGGAATCGCCCGGATGAGGCTGATCCCCGCGGACACCGCGCCGACGATCAGCTTGCCGGTGCCACCGCGACGATAGGCTGGACCGGTTCCCCAGAGGAGAACCACGATGTTCGACGGCCGATTCAGGAGCCAGGCGGAGCAACGCCTCAGGCCCATCGGAAGAAACCTCCAACGCACCGGCATCCGCGCGGACCACCTCACCGCGTTCGGGGTGCTCATGGCGGTCGGCGGCGCGATCGCCATCGGAGCCGGCGCGCTCCGGCTGGGTCTGGTGCTGTTGATCCTGACCGCGGTGCCCGACGTGCTCGACGGTGCGGTCGCCAAGGCGTCGGGCACGGCGTCGCCGCGGGGCGCCTTCTTCGACTCGGTGTCGGACCGGCTGACCGACGCGCTCCTGCTGGGTGGCGTCGCGTGGTATCTGGCGACGGGTCATCCGGGCCGCATCGCCCTGCTCCCCATGGCGGTCCTGGCGCTGTCGATGTTGATCTCCTATGAACGCGCCAAAGCCGAGTCGCTCGGTCTGGAGGCCAAGGGTGGGTTGATGGAACGCGCGGAGCGTCTCGTCGCCCTGGGTCTCGGCCTGCTGTTCTCGGACGTGCTGATCGCCGTGCTCTGGGTCATGTGCGTGCTCACCGCCGTCACCGCGGTTCAGCGGTTCGTGAAGGTGTGGCGCCAGGCGTCGGTGCCCCGACCCCGCCGTCCCACGCGGCGTCGACGCGGTCGGCGGAGCACCCTGCAACTGGCGAGGAGCGGCCGCCGCCGCACCCCCGGTGGCCACACCTGACACCATTCGACCCGAGCGCGGAGACCGTTCCATGACCGCTCTGTTCTCGGACCCCCCGGCCCTGACCGGCGTCCGGATCGCGTCGGCGCTGTGCCGCGCCACGCCCGAGCCGTGGCTGCCGGTGCTGGAGCGGGCCGCCGGCCGCGTCGCCGCGGCGGCGTTGCCCTCACGGCGCCGCCAGGTCGAGCGCAACGTCGCCCGCATCTACGACCGCCACCTCGAGCGCGCCGTGGTCGACTCGATCGTGCACGAGACCTTCTCGAGCTACGTGCGGTACTGGATCGAATCGTTCCGACTGCCCGACACCTCCGCCGAGGCGATCGACGCCGGCGTCACGATCACCGGCTTCGATGCCGTCACCGATGCCCTCGACACCGGCGGTGGCGTGATCGTCGCGCTCCCGCATCTCGGCGGCTGGGAATGGGCCGCGTTCTGGCTGGCCGTGGTCCACCGGATTCCGGTCACCGCGGTGGCCGAAGCCCTCGAACCCCCGGAACTCGGCGACTGGTTCGTCTCGTTGCGCTCTTCGCTCGGCATGGAGATCCATCCGCTCGGTCCCGGCGCCGGCACCGCGTGTGTGCGGGCGTTGAAACAGAACCGGGTCGTGTGCCTGGTGTGCGACCGCGACCTCGCCGGAGACGGCGTCGAGGTGTCGTTCTTCGGTGAGCGCACGACACTGCCGGGAGGGCCGGCGACCCTCGCGTTGCGGACCGGCGCACCGCTGGTGACGGCGGCGACCTACTTCGACGGACGCCGCCACCGCTTCGTGGTCGACGAACCCGTCGACGTGACGAGACAGGGCCGCCTGAGAGACGATGTGCAACGCGTGACCGGCGACATCGCCGGACGGCTCGAGGCGCTCATCAGACAGGCGCCCGAGCAGTGGCATCTGTTGCAGCCCAACTGGCCGAGCGACCGGACCGACCGGGAGGACGCGTCGACGGGCGCATCCAACGGGTGAACACACCCGGCGTGTCGGTCGAGCGCCGTTCGGCGACCGACGACCGCGCGCCTGCGCCCAGGTGACCTGCCCGCGCGGCAGGTGAGCGTCGAATCAGGTGTTGAGCCACCGCTCGGCGGCTGCGAGGCGGCGCTCGAGCTGCGATTCGGTGGCCTCGGTGATGCGGGTGATGCCGGCCAGGCGGTTGAGTTCGGCGTTGACCGATGCGTGCGACAGGTTCGCGTGATGCACCAGATCGGCGGCACGGGCCGCGTTCAGGTGCCGCAGGTGCCGGCGGCGCTGCATCGTGGCCGCCGGCCGGGTCGCGGTCGCGGCGTCGGGGAGGCGTTCGGACGAGGGGAGTGGCGGAAGCTCGAGCACGAGCCCGTCGTCGTCTTCGTCGGCGTCGTCGATCACCGGGGTCGACCGGCCGCCCGACGTCTCGGCCGCGTCCACGGCGCCGACCGGTGTCGCCGAGACCGCCGCGAACAACGACATCTGTTCGGCCGGGTCTCCGGCCGGGTCGTCGGACTCGACGACCCGCCGGTGGCCGGCCGTGACGAGTCGATGACGCCGGATCCGCGCGATCTCGTCGGCATGCAGACGCAAGCGTCGATCGGCGGGGAGGTACAGCGCCGCCACGAGGTCGCCGTCGCCGCGTCGCGCCCGCACGAACCGTCCGACGGCCTGGCGGAAGAACAGCTCGGTCGTGGTGGTGGTGGCGTACACCCCGACGGCCAGCCTGGGGATGTCGACGCCCTCGGACACCATCCGGACCGCCACCAACCAGGGTTCGTTCGATGTCGCGAACCGGGCGATCCGCGAAGAGGCCTCGGCGTCGTCGGAGGTCGCCACCACCGCGCGCACGCCGTGCCGACGCCGGATGAGCTCGGCAATGGCACGGGCGTGCTCCTGGTCGGTGGCGATCACCAGACCGCCCGCGTCGCCGCGTTCCCGCCGCAACCCGGTCAGGCGGGCGTGCGCCGCGTCGATCACCGCCGGCAGCCACTCGCCGTCGACCGACAGCGCGGTCCGCAGGCGTTGCGAGGCGAGCGTGCCCGACAGGGTCTCACCGAACGACGCGGTGCGCGTCGATCCTTCGGCGTCGATCCATTCCATCTCGCCGTCGAGCGACGGGAACTCGACATGCCGGATCACGCCACGGTCGGCGAGTGCATCGCCGTAGCCGTATTCGAAGTCGGGTAACGCTTCGTCGAGCGCGTAGCGGACGAAGGGAATCGCGTGCGAGTCCGACCGGAACGGCGTGCCCGAGAGCCCGAGTCGCCATGCGGCGCCCGTGAACGACGTGCGCACCCCCTGGCCCCAGGCGCGTTCGTCGCCGGCGTGGTGGATCTCGTCGAGGACGACCAGACCCCCGTCGGCGAGCGCGGCGAGCGGGCCGGTCGCGCTCGCGACCTGCTGGTAGGTCGTGACCACACCGTGCACGTCACGGGGAAGCGCGCCGGCTCCCGGCCTCCAACGGTCTTCGAGGGTGAGACCGAATCGTGCCGCGGCCCGGGCCCACTGGGTCTTCAGGTGCGCGGTCGGAGCGACGACCACCACCCGCCGCCCCGGAAGGTCGGCCATGCGGCGACGCAGCGCGACGAGCGCGAACGTCGTCTTGCCCGCGCCCGGCGTCGCGACCGCGAGGAAGTCCGACGACGACGTCCCCTCGAGGCGCTCCAGGGCGCGTCGCTGCCACCGACGGAGCCGGACCGTGGTGCTCACGCGGCGGACAGATACCGAGTCAGCGCCCGCCTGAGACGCTCGGAGTCGCTGCTCCCGCACAGCTCCCGCACCGAGTGCATGGCGAGTTGTGCCACGCCGACATCGACGACGGGAATCCCCAGTTCGGCGGAGAGCGCCGGACCGATGGTCGACCCACACGGCATCTCCGAGTGGGACACGAAGTCTTGGACCGGCACGTCGACGGCGTCGCACGCCCGGAGAAAAGGTGCCGTGGCGGCGAGGCTCGTGGCGTAGCGCTGCTGGGCGTTGTGCTTGACGACCGGACCGGCGTCGAGCGCGATCGGATGGGACGGATCGTGCCGCTCCGGGTGATTCGGGTGGGTGGCGTGCGCCATGTCGAGCGAGACGGCGTGCGACGATGCCAGTGCTGCGAGGAAGTCGGCGCGGTCCGCACCGGTTCCGAGGCTGATCCGCTCGACGAGCTGGGGGAGGAAGCGGCCTCCGGCGCCGGTCGCCGAGATGCTGCCGACCTCTTCGTGGTCGACCAGCGCCACGACCGCGACCAGTTCGTCGGTCGGTTCCGCCGCGGTGAGCGCCTCGACCGCGGCATGGCACGACAGCAGGTCGTCGAGCCGGGCCGACGCCAGGAACTCGCCGCGTCGGCCGACCACCCGGGCCGGGGTGCAGTCGAAGGGTGCCAGCTCCCACCCCCGGACCGCGGTCGGCGACACGCCGGCGAGCGCTGCGACGTACTCGGTGAAGTCGGTCGATCCGTCGTCCAGCCCCCAGAGCAGTGGAAGGTGCTGCTGCCGGTCGAGTCTCAGTCCGGTGTCGTTCACCGTCCGGTCGAGGTGGATGGCCAACTGGGGGATCCGCAGTCCGGCGTCGCGGTCGACGACCCCGACCACCTCGAGCGCTACGCCGGTGGCGACGAGCACGGTCCCGGCGAGTCCGAGATCGCGGTCCAACCACGAGTTCAGCAACGGACCGCCGTACACCTCGACCCCGAGCCTGACGCAACCGGCGACGGTCGATTCGGGATGCGGCTTGATGCGGAATCCCGGGCTGTCGGTGTGCGCGGCGGCGATGCGCAAAGGGGTCCTCCGCGCGGCGGCCCCGCCGACCTGCCAGGCGACCAGGCTGCCGTGGCGGCGGACATAGCGACGCCCGGGTCCACGATCGAAGGTGCCGGTGAAGTCCTCTTCGACGAATCCGGCACGGTCCAACGCCGCCGCGGCGGACTCGACGGCGTGCCAGGGGGTTGGTGAAGCGTCGAGAAATGCCCGCAGCCCCGCCGTGTCGGGAGCGGGCGCTTCGGCGTCCGTCACTGCTCGTCGTCGTCGGACGCGTGTCCGACGACTTGGATCGTTCCCACGCGCAGCAGCTCGTAGAGCACCCCGCAGACCTCGAACGCACTCTGCCCCAGCACGCCGATCACGTCGGCGGCGCTCCGGCGTCCGTCGAGCTGCGCCAGGATCTGCCACTCGTCGGCGGTGATCGTGATGCCGTCGCGGCCGCCGGGAAGTTCGGGACTGAGCGCGGTGACGATACCCGTGGACGGGATGAGTTCGGCGATGCGCCGCCATTCGTCCCGTCGGCGTTCGGCCTCGGCGAGCACGTCGCCGTGGCCCATCAGGATGGCCCCTCCGAGCGGATCGCGCGTCCCGGCACGGAACTCGAACGATTCGGCGCCGACGGCGACGATCTCGAAAGCGGTGGTGATGATCTGTTCACGTGCCACCGCGGCCACGCGTGCCGCGTCCACGTCGAACAGGTCACTCAGGGTCTCGTGGAAGAGCTGGGTCGACGACGTCGCCGCGACCGCCCCGTCGAACTGTTCGGTCGTCGCGATGCCCTGGCGCTCGAGCAGCTCGCGCGGGTTGGGGGTGCCCGGCGACGTGCCGTACGAGATCGCCCCGTCGGTGATCCACAGCGTGGCCTCGACCGGTTCGCTGAAGGTCAGGACTCCTGTCGAGTCGGTGGCGGTGAACAACTCGAAGAGTTCGCCCAGCTCGAAACCGTCGAGCGTCCCGGAAAGCTGCGCCGGCCCGTCGGACACCTGGTCATCTCTCGCCGACGCCGCGGCGTCGGTCTCGTCGATCGTGGTCACGAGGGTCCAACGTAGCGGACCGCGTCGCGGCGTCGGCGGACGTCGACCGATCGGTTCCCGGCACCCCGCGACCGGTTACGGTGGGAAGGTCGGCCGCACACGCGGCCGCCACTAGTTCGTTCGACCTTATTCATCGGCTCGGGGGGCGGCCATCCTCAAGGTTGTCCCTCCGCAGCCGAATGGAGGGCGTCATCGAGTCCGCGTGACGTCGATTACCGGATCGACGTCGACGTGGGTCGAATCGGGGCATGAGGAGATTCAGAAGGCGTGCTCGACAACCTCAATCTCAACAACCTCAAGATCCGCACCAAGCTCGTCGCGCTGCTCGCCCTGCCGGTGGTGGCGCTGCTGATCTTCGCGATCATCGGGTACGGTCAACGCAAGGCGACCTCCAGCCGGGCGAGCGACGACGAGAACATCGTCACCGCGGCCGGCTCGACCGCCCGCCTGGTCACGGCGCTGCAGCACGAGATGGTCGCCACGGTCGACAAGATCGCCGCCCCCGACTCGCAGGTCGACCTCGGCAAGATCCGCTCCGCGACCGACAAGGCGATCGACCAGTTCGAGGCCGACAGTCGCCGCCTCGACCTGAGCGGCAGTTCCGAGGCGTCCAGCGATGCGTCGACCGCGTTCGAGACCCTCGACGCGACCCTGACCAGCTTCAAGGGGTACCGGACCCAGCCCGCCGACAAGTGGTCCGACCAGCTCGAGAGTTACCGCTCGGCGTCGATCAACCACTTCGTCGACTACGTCCAGACCCTCGCGGGGTTGACGTCCACGCCCGAGGTCGTGCTCCCGCTCGAACAGCTCGCGTCGCTGCTCGACTACAACCTGCAGACCTCGGTCCTGAGCACGATGGCGGTCACGACGAGGATCGGTGGCCAGACGGCGTGGGAGACCGGCGACCCGACGAACCGCTCGCTCGTGTTCGACCAGGCCGGTGCCCAGGACAAGGCCAACGCGGTGCTGACCCGGGTGGCCGGCGCGTCGAGCCCGATCAAGACCTACTTCAACCGGAACGTCCAGGTTCCCTCGAATCTCGACAGCGTCCTCAACGTCAACTGGCAGACCCAGCCGGCCATGAGCGGACTCGCCTTCGAGGCGACCCCCGACACCCTCGAGGTGCCGGGAACCGTGGTGCCCGTCGCCGAGGTCCAGTCCTATGTCGACCAGCTCGCCGGGGCGTCGTCGGACCTCACCGACCGGACCACCTCGCAGATCGAATCCGACCGCAAGGACGCGGTCCGCGCCGCCCGCTTCTACGTCCTCGCCGGTGGTCTGGTCATCGTGGCAGCCATCGCGGCGGCCATCTGGATCTCCCGGTCCATCACCCAGCGACTGAATCGTCTGACCGGTGCCGCCGACCGCCTCTCCCACGAGCAGCTGCCCCGCCTGGTCGACTCGCTCAAGAACCCCGCCGAGGACGACGTGAGTTACCTGACCTCGTCGTTCTCGGAGATCGACGTGGGAGGTTCCGACGAGATCGGTCAGCTCGCGGGCGCGTTCAACCGCATCCAGGGCGTGGCCGTCGACGTGGCGACCGAACAGGCCCAACTCCTCCGCAAGGGCATCGGCGACATGTTCGTCAACCTGGCGCGCCGCAACCAGGGGCTGCTCGACCGCCAGATCGAGTTCATCGACCAGCTCGAGTCGGCCGAGGAGGACCCGGATCAGCTCGAGAACCTGTTCCGACTCGACCACCTCGCCACCCGGATGCGACGCAACGCCGAATCGCTCCTGGTGCTCGCAGGAGCCGAACCGAGCCGGCGACGCGGCAAGCCGGTGCCCCTCGCCGACGTGGTACGCGCGGCCGTCGGTGAGGTCGAGGACTTCGCCCGTATCGACATGCTGCAGTTCGACGAGGTGCTGGTCGCTTCGAACGCGGCCCTCGACATCGCCCATCTGCTCTCCGAGCTGATGGAGAACGCGACCAACTTCTCGCCACCCGACACCCGCGTCGAGGTGGTCGGTCACCGCACCAAGGCCGAGGGCTACGTCATCTCGGTGACCGACCACGGCATCGGCATGGCACCGGAAGCACTCGCCGAGGCCAACGATCTCCTGGCCCGGCCCCCGTTGGTCGGTCTCGCCCTCTCGCGGTCACTGGGCTTCATCGTGATCGGCCGGCTCGCCGCCCGCTTCGGCATCGCGGTGCGGCTCATGCCCTCACCGACCAGCGGCACCACGGCCATGGTGTCCCTCCCTCCGTCGCTCATCACCGATCAGCCCCGCACCTCGGGCGGAGCGGCGGAACTCGCTGGCCAGGACACCGCGCAGGTCACGCCGCCCCCGACGAAGGCGCGCGCGGAGACGCCCAACGTTCAGACCGACGAGCGTCCTCCCCAGCGACGGCCCGAACCCACGCCCGCGGCGGGGGAACGTCCCGCGGCGACCGGCGATCACCGGAACGGTGGACCGAAGCCGGCGGCGCCGCCGGTGGCCGGTGCGATGCCGCCACGGGCGGGCAAGAAGCCTCCCCAGCGCTCTGCGCCACCGGTCGGTGTCGACACCGCCGCGGCGCCGGACGGTACGGCGGGTGCCAACACCACCGCGCGGAGTGCGGCGACGCCTTCGTCCACCGAGGCGAAACCGGTCGCGACCACGAGCGGGCTGACCAAGCGGGTCCCCCGTGCCGCCGGAGGCCAGCGGGCCGTTCCCGGTGGCGACGGCGAACGCTCCGCGACGCAGAATCGACGGTCGCCTGACGAGGTACGATCGATGCTCTCCCGCTATCGCAGCGGCATGCAGAAGGGCCGTTCCGACGATGCGCCGGCGGACTCGGATGGCCAATCCCCTCAGGAAGGTAGGCAATGACCGAACTCTCGAGTGAAGCTCGCAACATCAACTGGTTGGTGGCGAACTTCGTCGATCGCGTCGCGGGCGTCCAGGACGCCGTCGTCGTGTCGTCCGACGGGCTCCCGATGGCCGTGTCGGTCGGGATGGACCGCGATGGCGCGGACCGTTTCGCAGCGGTGGCCTCGGGACTCATCGGGCTCGCCTACGGCGCGGCCGGTCGCTTCGGCGGCGGTGCCGTCACCCAGGTCATCATCGAGATGGAGCACTCCTTCCTGTTCGTCACGGGGATCAGCGACGGATCGTCACTGACGGTGTTGGCCGACTCGAACTGCGACGTCGGGCTGGTCGGCTACGAGATGGCCGTGCTCGTCGAACGGTGCGGTTCGGTGCTCACCCCTGAGTTGCGGGCGGAGCTCCAGGGAGCACTCCCGCAATGACCCCTCCTGATGACCGCACGAACGGCCGCCTCCGGGTCAGGCCCTACGCGATCACCGGGGGACGCACGCGCTCGACGACCGACATCCCGCTCGAGACGATCGTCGTCACGACCAAGAAGGGCGAGTCGGTCGCCCCGCGCCTGACGATGGAGCGTGCACGCATCGTCGAAATGTGTCATGCGCCGCTGTCGGTGGCCGAGATCTCGGCCTATCTGCACGTGCCGCTCGGTGTGGCCCGGGTGCTGATCGGCGACATGACCGAGGAGGGGCTCGTGGAATTCAACCGTCCTCGACCTGCCGGGGACCGACCAGATCTGAAACTTCTCGAAAGGGTGCTCGATGGCCTCCAAGCCCTCTGAAAATCGCGGATCGGCGTCGGGCGGCAGTGCCGCCCCGATGCCGGTCAAGATCGTCGTCGCCGGCGGTTTCGCCGTCGGCAAGACGACGTTCGTGGGGTCGATCTCCGAGATCGACCCGCTGACGACCGAGGCCGCCATGACCCGTGTCGCAGAGGACGTCGACAACATCGGCAGCGCCGAGGCGAAGACGACCACGACGGTCGCCATGGACTTCGGTCGGATCGGCCTGGGTTCGGACCTGGTGCTGTACCTGTTCGGTACGCCGGGCCAGGATCGCTTCTGGTTCATGTGGGACGACCTGGTCAGGGGAGCCATCGGCGCCGTGGTACTGGTCGACACACGGAAGCTCGAGGAATGCTTCCCGGCGATCGACTACTTCGAGGAGCACCAGGTGCCCTTCGTCGTCGGCGTGAACTGCTTCGAGGGCAAGGTCGCCTACGATCCCGACGAGATCCGTGAGGCCGTCGCGGTGTCGCCGGACACGCCGGTGCTGCTGTGCGACGCGCGCGAGCGGGCATCGACCAAGATGGTCCTGCTCGAACTCGTCCAGCACGCGCTCGCGCGCGCCACCGCCGCAGCGGTCTGATCCGCAGCGTCACCCGACGCGGGCCGCAGCCGCTCCGCACGCGGTGTCTCGTGCGCATGATGAGACGCGGACGGCCGAACCACTAGGGTTTTGCCCTTCGCGCCGGCACGCGCCCGGCCGTCGATCTCGGCCCATCCGGAGACCATCTTGAACGCACCTGCAACGGATTTCGACAGCGCCTGGGCCTCGGTCGCCGACGTGGACGGTTGGATGTCCCATGATCAGGCACGGCGCCTCTGGGACCGGGCCGCCGAGGTACCCGCGGGCGCGAGAATCGTCGAAATCGGGAGCTTTCGGGGCCGGTCGATGATCATGCTCGCCTCCTCCGCGCCCGAGGGCACCGAGATCGTCGCGATCGACCCGCACATCGGCACCGACCGGGGCCCGCAGGAGATCGTCACCACGACCGAACTCGGTCAGAGCGACCACGACGTGTTCAACGCCAACCTCACGCGTGCCGGGGTCGTCGACCGGGTCCGGCATGTGCGCAAGCTCTCCGCCGAGGCACTCGACGACGTCTCCGGGCCGATCGACCTGTTGTACATCGACGGCGCCCACCGGTACGGTCCGGCCCGGGCCGACATGCTCGACTGGGGGAGCCGGGTCACCGACGGCGGGGTGCTCCTGGTGCACGACTCGTGGAGCTCGATCGGAGTCACCTTCGCCTTGTTGCGGACCTACCTGTTCTCCTCCGAGTGGACCTACGTGGGTCGCTCCCGTTCGCTCGCGGAGTACCGACGAGGCCCGACCGACCCGGCGAGCCGGCGCCGCAGCCGACGAGGGCAGCTCCGTGAACTCGGTTGGTTCGCCCGGAACGTCCTGATCAAGGTCCTGCTCACGGCCCGTCTGGGCCGCCTGACCCGACTCCTCGGGCACGACGGCGAGACCTGGCCGTACTAGGACCGATGAGAGAAGGCCGCGTGACACCATCGGATGAAGCCGCATCCAGCCGGGCCACCGACGGGAAGATCGCGGCCGGTCCGGCGGTCCGCACCCTGGTCGTCACGCCCACCTACATCGAGGCCCCCAACGTCGAACTCTTCTTGGAGACGGTTCGGGCGATCGTCCCCGAAGCCGACATCCTCGTGGTCGACGACAATTCCCCCGACGGCACCGCCGATCTCGCCGAAGCCAAGGGCGCCGAGCTCGGTCGGGTGCACGTGTTGCGGCGACCGGTCAAGGACGGGCTCGGCAACGCCTACCGGGCCGGCTTCGGCTGGGGGCTCGACCACGGCTACGGACGCCTCGTGCAGATCGACGTCGACGGGCAGCACGACCCCGCGGTGATCCCGCAACTGCTCGCGCGCCTCGACGACGGGGCGGGGGTCGCCATCGGTTCCCGTTACGTGGTCGGCGGGAGCACCCCGAACTGGCCGCTGCACCGTCGGCTGCTGTCGAAGTGGGGGAACGCGTACGCGACCTGGCTGTTGGGCCTGGAGCTCCACGACGCCACCGCGGGCTACCGTGCGTACCGGGCGGACGTGCTCGAGGGGATCGACTTCCGCGACACGATCGCGAACGGCTACGCCTTCCAGATGGAGGTGGCGTACCGTCTCGCGGCCTGGGGCGGCCGGATCGACGAGGTGCCGATCGCGTTCACCGACCGGATGCGCGGCCAGTCCAAGATGTCGGGCCGGATCATGGCCGAGTCGATGATCCTCGTGACCCGGTGGGGGATCCGTGACCGCTTCCGGTCGCTGAAGCGGCGGGGTTCGCAGGCCTCCTGAGCCGGAATCGCCGACCGGAGTTCCGGTACGAAAGGCCGGGTCACGGCCGGTTCGCTCCGCAGACGGTGCAGGCGGGCGCCCGACCGCGGCCTCGGGAATCAGTCCGGGTCGATCCGACCGTGGGCCTCGAGGGTCTCCCGGGCGATCACCGGCGCATCCCGGCCCGTGCCGTGGCTGCCCGCGGGCCGTTCGACCACGACCCGGCGCTCCGAGGACTCCTCGTGGTACTCCTCTTCGACGTTGACCTCCCACACGTCGTGTGAGGTGCCGGTCATGATGTTCTCGACGGTGAGCATCGCCGTGAACATCGAGTGGTCCTGGTTGTTGTAGCGGAACATGCCGTTTCGGCCCACGGGGTGGACGTTCGCGGCGTGTTCGGCGAGCCAGCCACGCAGCACGTCGACGTTGGCCCGGTAGCGGTCGTCGTAGATCGGGTACGCCTTGGCCTGGCGCACCACGTAGCCCTCACGGATCTCGGAGATGTGGGCGAGCCCGAGCCGCTCGAGTTCCTCCTTGGCCCGCTGCACGAGGTCCTCGTCGGCCATGTTCCACTCGTCGTCGCCCTCCCACACGGTGTACTCCAGGCCGAGCGTGTTGAAGCCCTCCTTGACCATGTAGGGCGACCACGACCCGAAGTTCTGGATGCGCATCGTGCGCACCGACGGGTCGTGGATGTAGATCCAGTTGTCGTCGAAGTCGACGCTCGCTTCGGGCAGCACGAGTGCCACGATCAGGTAGTCGCGGTAGCGCAGGTCGGCCGCGGCGGCCTTCACGTCGTCGGGAACGGGCGGGTCCATCGCCTCGAGCAGGTGCGAGATCGGCATCGAGGAGATCACCTCGGTGGCCGGGTACTCGGTGGTGGTCCCGTCCGCGTGGGTGCCGGTGACGCGCACCGCCCGACCGTCGGTGTGGCGGATGCTGGTGACCGTCGTGTCCATCTCGACGGTCGAGCCCTTGGCGACGATGGTGTCGCGGCACACCTCCCACATCATGCCGGGTCCGTACTTGGGGTACTGGAACTCCTCGATGAGCGAGGTGATCTCCTTCTGGTTGCGCTTGGGCATGAGGGCGTTCACGATCGCGTTGCCCAACGACAGTCCCTTGACCCGTTGCGCGGCCCAGTCGGCGGGCATCTCCGAGACCGGCACACCCCAGAGCTTCTCGGTGTAGGTCTTGAAGAACGTCCGGTACAGGCGCCAACCGAAGCGGGCGACCAGCCAACCCTCGTAGTTGGTCTGGTCCTTCGGCGGGCGGATCCTGGCCGACGCATAGGAGGCGACGCACCGGACCGCCTCGACGGGACCGAGGTTGACCAGCGCGTTGCTCGCCTTGATGGGGTAGTCGAAGTACTTGCCCTCGTAGAAGATGCGACTCTTGCGCGGCCGCATGAGGAAGTCGTCGTCGGGCAGGATCTCGTGCCACAGGTCGTCCACCGGACCGACCTTGGTGAAGAACCGGTGGCCGCCGATGTCGAAACGCCAACCGTCCCGCTTCGCCGTCCGGGAGATGCCACCGATCTCGTCGGTGGCCTCCAGCACCGTGGAGGCCACGTCGTACTTGTGGAGCTGGAACGCCGCGGTCAGCCCGGCGGGACCCGCTCCGACGACCACGACTTCTGGAGGGGCCGGGGCGGATGCATCTGGAAGTGACATGAAGTTCCTGTGAAGACGTCGGACCTGCCGATGCTAGTGGCGCGGGTCGGCGGTGCCGTGGTCCGCGTCGCCTCCACGGAGCGCCGCCGCCCAGGTCACGTACGCGTCGACGGCATCGGGATTGGCCAGCGCACCGGTGGCCAACGCCTCCGACACCGACGCGCCGGCGAGGATGCGTTTGACCGGGACTTCGGTCTTCTTGCCCGACAGCGTCCGGGGTACGGCATCGACGGCGACGACCGCATCGGGAACGTGACGGGGGGAGAGTTGTCGGCGCAGCTCGTTCCGGATCGTTCTCGTGAGCGCGTCGTCGAGCGTCGTCCCCTCCGAGGGCACGACGAAGGCGATCAATTCGTCCCGGCCGTCTGCGTCGACGTGCACCACCAGGCAGTCGGCGACACCTTCGATCTCCTCGATCACGGCGTAGAAGTCGGCGGTCCCCAGGCGCACGCCGCCCCGGTTCAGCGTGGCGTCGGAACGCCCCGAGATCACGCACTCGCCGTCGGCGGAGATCGTGATCCAGTCGCCGTGCCACCACACGCCGGGGAACCGTTCGAAGTACGCGGCACGCAGGCGGGACCCGTCGGGATCGTTCCACAACGCGACGGGCATCGACGGCATCGGCGTGGTCACCACCAGTTCACCTTCCGACCCGGTGACGGCGTGGCCTGACGGATCGAACGCGTGCACGTCGGCGCCGAGGAAACGACACGGAATGACCCCGGCGCGCACGGGAAGCAGCGGCGATCCACCTACGAACGCCGTGCACACGTCGGTGCCGCCGCTGATCGACGAGATGGGCACCGATGCGACGTGGTCGACGATCCACCGGTACGAGTCCGCACCGAGCGGCGCCCCGGTCGAACCCAGCCAGCGGAGTGCCGAGAGGTCGTGGTCCCGTCCGGGGGCGAGCCCCCGGTGGCGACAGGCGTCGAGGAACGGCGCCGAGACCCCGAACGCGGTGATCGACGCTTCCTCCGCGAGCTGCCAGAGCACGTCCATGTCGTCTGCGCCCGGGTCACCGTCGAAGAGCACGAGGCCGGCGCCCACGGCGAGCCCCGACACCAGGTAGTTCCACATCATCCACCCGGTCGTGGTGAACCAGAAGAACCGGTCGTCGGGTCCGAGGTCGCTCTGCAGGGCCAATGCCTTGTGGTGTTCGAGCGTGATGCCGCCATGGGAGTGGACGATCGCCTTGGGCAGGCCGGTCGTGCCCGACGAATAGAGCACCCACAGCGGATGGGCGAACGGCACCTGGCGGACCCCGGGGTCGTCGGGGCCGTCGAGGTCGGCCCAACCCACGGCCCCGTCGGGCCCCGACGAGGCAGGGTCGAGATAGCCGATGTGGACGATCGCGGAGAGACCGGTCAGTTCCCCGGCGATCGCGGCGACCTCTTCGCTGCGTTGCACCACCCGGTCGCCGTAGCGGTAGCCGTCGATCGCGACGAGCACCTTGGGGCGCGTCTGGGTGAGCCGGTCGAGCACGCTGCGGATGCCGAACTCGGGCGCACAAGAGGTCCAGATCGCGCCGAGCGAGGCGGTTGCGAGGAACGCGACGACCGTTTCGGGGATGTTCGGCGCGTAGCCGGCCACGCAGTCGCCTTCGGTCACCCCGAGCGCCGCCAGACCGCGCCGGACCCGGGCGACCTCACGCCGCAGGTCGCCGAAGGTCATCGTGTCGGGGTGCCGGGTCTGGGAGTGCGCCACCACGGCGACGTCGTCGTCGGGCCGTCCGGTGCCGTGCAGGATGACGGCGGCGGCGTTCAGGGTGGCGCCCGGGAACCAAACCGCACCCGGGAGACCGGTGGCCGACTCGCCACCGAGGTCGAGCACGCCGGTCTCGCCGACGATGGGCAGGGCGAAGTGGTCCCGCACCGCTCCCCAGAACGCGGCCGGGTCGCGGACCGACCACTCCCAGGCATCGGCATGGGTCTCGAACGGACCGAATCCCCGGTCGCCCGCCCAGTCGAGGAACGTGCCCAGACGCGTCGCGTGACGCGCCTCGGCGTCGGGTCGCCAGACCACCTCGGTACCGAAGGGATCGTCGGTCATCCGTTGCCTTTCCCGGTCGACGTCTCGGAGCAGCCCAAGGGTAGTGGGGTCACGGTTCGCCCGAGCCGTGGCCGTGCGCCGACGTGGCCGGTCGCCCGGGTCGCGATCCACTCGACTCCGGGGCGCGCGATCTAGCATCAGGCGGTCATGGCTACGTCGACCTCGAGCGGTGTGACCGACCGCGTCCCCACCGCCGGTGGCTCCTCCGACGTCGATCTGCGAGGCGGCGTGTCGGCCGATCGGGCCTTCCCCGCACGGACCGGGCCGTTCCGGTGGTTCGATCTCGCCGGGCTGTGCGTGCTCGGTGTCGCGGCGGTCGTGTTGCGGTTCTGGACGCGTTCGCCCATGTGGCTCGACGAGGCGCTCACCGTGAACATCGCCTCCCAGCCGCTGCATCAGATCCCCCAGGCGCTCCGCCACGACGGGCATCCACCGCTGTACTACCTGCTCCTCCACGGTTGGATGAACCTGGTCGGCACGTCGAACGCGGCGATCCGGTCGTTGGCCGGGATCTTCGGGGTGCTCACGGTACCCGCCATCTGGCTGGTCGGCCGTCGGGTGGGTGGCCGAACCGTCGCCTGGTGCGCCGCCGTGGTGATCGCGGTGATGCCGTTCGCGATCCGGTACAGCACCGAGAACCGCATGTACTCGTTGTTGATGCTCCTCGCCCTGCTCGCCTGGCTGTGCGCGGACCAGGCCCTGCGACGCCCGCGCCCCGTGCCACTCGTCGGCCTGGCCGTGTGCACCGGCGCACTTCTGTGGACCCAGTACTGGGCGATGTGGCTGGGTGTCGCCGCAGCCGCGATGGTGATCTTCCGGCTGGTTCGTGCGCGGCGGTCCGGCGAACGCGCCCGGGCCCGCGCCGCGGCCTGGGTGCTCGGCGCGCTCTTCGTCGGGGCACTGTCGTTCATCCCGTGGGTGCCGACCTTGCTGTACCAGCAGGCACACACCGGCACCCCGTGGGCGTCACGCAGCATGCCGCCGACGGTGATCGTCACCACGGTGCAGGCCTTCGGCGGCATGGCGAACGCGACCGACGAGGTCGGCGGGTGGTACTTCAGTGTCCTGATGGTGCTGGGGCTCTTCGGTCTGGGCGTCACCTCGGGCCGGATCGACATCGACCTCCGTACCAGGCCGCACAGCCGTCCGCTCGCCTGGCTCGCGGGGCTGACGATCGCGCTCGGTGTCGGCACGATGCTCCTCACCGACACGGCGTTCCAGCCGCGGTACAACGCCGTCTGGCTGCCTTTCGCGCTGGTCGTCGCCGGCATCGGCATCGCCGTGCTGCGAGGGCCGCTGGTGCAACGGGGCGCGCTGGGGCTGGTGGTCGTCGCGTCCGCGGCCGGGTGCTACCAGAACGTCACGATGGCGCGCACCCAGGCGACCGAGGCCGCCGCGGCGATCGTCGCCAATGGTCGGCCCGGCGACGTCGTGGCCGTGTGTCCCGACCAACTCGGCCCGGCGCTCGACCGGGTCCTTCCCGCGGGATTCGAGGTGGGCAGCTTTCCGACGTTCGACGATCCGGCGATCGTCGACTGGTCGGACTACGTGGCACGGACCCACGCGCGTAGCCCGTCGCAGTTCGCCGAAGACCTGATCGCCCGGGCAGGAACCGGCAAGCGGATCTTCGTGGTCTGGAGCGAAAGCTACATCACCCACCAGAAGCTCTGCACCGACGTCGTCACCTCGCTCACTGCCCATCGTCCCGACAACCGCCAGCTCCTCGAGGCGAAGCGCGCCTACTACGAGAGCGAGAACGTCACCGTGTTCGAACCCGCCGGACGATGACCGTCGGCCGCCGCCACCGGGCAGAGGTCGTCGGCATCGCCGTGGTCACGACCCAGCTCCTCACGGTGGTGGGCTGGGTGCTGGCCACCGCCGTCACACGCCACCAACTCGGTGACCGGTTCCGTCCGCCGCCGTACCACGGAGTGCTCGGATGGGTCTCGTGGGACGGCGGCTTCTACCGGTTCATCGCCCAGCACGGTTATGTCGCCTCCAACGCCGAGAGCATCCGCTTCTTCCCGCTGTACCCGGCGCTCGGCAAACTGCTCGCCGTTCCCCTCGGCGGGAACGTCGACCTCGCCCTGTTCGTGATCGCGAAGGTGTCGGTCGTCGCCGCCGCCTGGGGCATCCACCGGGTCGTCGTCGACGAGGGCGACGCCGTCGGTGCCGCCGACCGGGCCGTGTGGTTCTGGTTGCTGTTCCCCGGAGCGTTCGTGCTCGCCTGGGCGTACTCCGAGGCGTTGCTGGTCGCCCTGGCCGTCTGGGGTATCTGGGCGCTCCGGCGTCGACGGTGGTGGCTCGCCGCGCTGCTCGGCCTGGCCGCGGGCCTGTGCCGCCCGGTCGGGGTCGCGCTGGCCGTGGCCGCGCTCGTCGAGGTCGTCCGCCACTGGCCGCCCCGCCCGCGCCGTCGCCTCGCCGCGCAGCTCGCCGCGATCGTCGCGGCGCCCGTCGGCGCGGTCGCGTTCTGCGCGTACGCATCGGCACGGGGCTTCGGCTTCTTCGCCCCGATCACGATCCAGGACGAACTGCGCCACACCGAGACGCCACTGCACCGCCTGTGGTCGCTTCCCGACACGCTGCGGGGCCACGACGCGTTCACGACCGGCCTTCACGTGCCGTTCGTGATCGGCTTCCTCGCGCTGCTGGTGTTGGCGTTCCGGAAGCTTCCCGCGACCTACGGGCTTTTCGCCGCAGCGGTCCTCGCCGCGGCACTCTCCGCGCAGAACCTCAACTCGATCGAACGTTATGCGACCAGCGCCTTTCCGTTGGCCGTCGCCGGGGCACTCGTGCTGGAAGGACGGGACCGCCTCACGCCGGCGGCGTACGCGGCCGGGGGTGCGGTGTCCGTGGCACTGTGTGCGCTCGCGTTGACGGGCGCGTACGTCCCGTGATCGACCGGCCGGGATTCGACGGTCCGTTCGATGCTGGCGATCCCGGCCGTGCGGAAGCTCGCCACCCGGGTCGCCCACGAGTCGATCATTCCCGAGCCGCGCCTGGTGGCGAAGAAGGTCGTGAGGGGGCCCTCGGGCGCGTAGGTGTCGGCGCCGGCGATCACGTGGGTCTCGTCGTCGGCCAGGATGCGGAAGGTGGCCATGGTTCGGCTCCTCTCGTCGAACGGGGCTGCTCCGGGCAACCTAGGGCAGGTCCCCTGTGGGGAGGAAGACCCGAAACCCTGTGAATTGCCGGTGGATGTCCGGTGGGGGAGCAGTGGATGTGCCACGATGGACGAGTGGATCCCATCGGCGTCGTCGACGATCTCGACTTCGACTGTCCCCGCTGTGGCCGGGCCGTCACTGGGCGGTTCTGGGGGCCGTGTTCCAGTTGCCGCGACGAGTTGCGCACCACCGTGCAGGGCACGGCCCATGAGGTCGAGACCGTGGCGTACGAACCCAAGATGAACGTCACGCCCAACGCGGTGGCCACCAAGGACTGACCTCGGCGCAGGTGTGACCCGGGCGCAGGGGCATGTGCTCAACCGGTGCGGGGGTGGGCACCGTCCGGTGCAGCGGCATGACCGCGGGCGGCTTCGTCGATGAGCCTGGCGGCTGCGTAGTCGGGCTTCCCGCTGGGAAAGCGGGGCACCTCGACGACGAAGACGAACGCCTTGGGGATCTTGAAGCCGGCGATGTGCCGCCGGGCCGTCGCCTCCAGCGCCTCCGGGTCCGGGCCGGCGCCCGGGTGCAGCGCGACGATCGCCACCACCTCTGATCCCCACTTCTCGCTGGGGCGTGGCACGACGAGCACGTCGGCGACGTCGCGATGCTCCTTGACGGCCCGCTCCACTTCTTCGGCGAAGATCTTCTCGCCG
The DNA here is from genome assembly GCA_040255725.1 of Actinomycetota bacterium. Taxonomy (GTDB): domain Bacteria; phylum Actinomycetota; class Acidimicrobiia; order Acidimicrobiales; family Iamiaceae; genus JAFDWI01. The sequence continues at coordinate 14,779 of JBDZVK010000002.1, read as the reverse complement.
CCCGAATTGATCGTGACCGACTCGCGTCCGTGAAGTTCGATGGTGCCCTCGGCGGTGAGCCGGGCCCGGTCACCGGGCACCACGTAGCGCAACCCGTCGATCGTCGGGAACGTCGCCGCGGTCTTGTCCGGGTCTCCCAGGTAGCCCAACGGTACCCGCCCCCGGGTGGCTACCCAGCCGATCTCGTCCTCTCCCGGTTCGAGTACACGCGTCCGGTCGTCGGCGAGCACCACGGTGCCCGGATCACGCCCGAACCGGGCGCGCCGCTCCTCTCCGGGCGCGGTCGAGTTGAGGGCCTGCCGACCCGCCTCGGACGACCCCAGCACGTCGAGGAGGCGGATCCCGGGCAGGTGGGCCCGGAGCCGTTCGGCCACCGGCCGCGACAGGATCGCGCCGCTGGAGAGCACATGACGCAGCTCGGCCGGGACCGGAGCGCCGGCATCGAGTGCGTCGGCGAGCGGTCGGGCGAACGCGTCGCCCACGATGACGGTCGCGGTCACGCCCTCTCTCGTGGCAACGGCCAGCGCACCGGCCGGGTCGAACCGGATCACCTCGTCGGGGATCACCACGCTTCCTCCCGACAGCCACGTGCTCAGCGCGTTCCAGTGCGCGGCCCCGTGCATGAACGGTGGCAGCGGCATCGACACCAGCCGGCGCCGACCGGCCCGCTCGACGACCTCGTCCTCGCCGGAGAGTTCCGATCCGTCCGCGTGACGCAGACCCAGTGCCCGGACCAGGAAGTCGCCCTGGCGCCACAGCACCCCCTTGGGTGCGCCGGTCGTCCCTCCGGTGTAGAGCACATAGCGATCGGCCGGGGACTGGTCGTCACGTGGCGGTGCGTCGCCGCGCATCCCGGCGAGGGCATCGTGGTAGTCGAGGGCACCGGGGAGCAGCGCGTCGCCCGCACCGTCGTCGACCCGCACCAGCAGCCGTGGCGGGTCGATGCGTTCGAGCACCCGGGCCAGGGTGTCGGCGAACGACCCGTGGTAGACGATCGCGGCACACGACTGGTCGGCGAGCACGCCGGCGAGTTCGGTGTCGACGTAGCGGTAGTTGATGTTCGTCGCACACGCCCGGGCCCGCCAGGCACCCAGCATGCCGATCAGGTATTCGGGGCCGTTGCGCAGGTACAGCGCGACGTGGTCGTGCGGCGACTCGTGTGCGGCGACCGAGTCCGGATCGGCGCGCAGACCCAGGCCGTGCGCGGCGAGGACGTGCGCGAACCGGTCGGCTTCTCCGCGAACCTCGGCGAAGGTCCGGCGGCGGTCCCGCCACACGAGCGCCTCCCGGTCGCCGTAGGCATCGCAGAGTCGGTCGAACAGGTGGGTGAACGCGACGTCCATCGACGACGAACGCTTGCGTTCAGCCGCGGGAACGTTCGGTGATCTCCACCGAGTTCATCACGTCGCCGACCTCGATGCTCTTGGCCACGTCGAGGCCTTCGACGACGTAGCCGAACAGGTTGTAGCTGGGGGCCAGCTTCGATCGGCAGTCGTCGATGCAGATGAAGAACTGCGACCCGTTCGTGTCGGGACCGGCGTTCGCCATGGCGACCGCACCGTCGGTGTATTCGCCCTTCACGGGCTCGTCGGCGAACTGGTAGCCGGGACCACCACGTCCGGTGCCTTCGGGATCGCCTCCCTGGATCACGAATTCGGGGACGACCCGGTGGAAGACGAGCCCGTCGTAGAACCCGTCGCGCGCCTGGGCGACGAAGTGGTTCACCGTGTTGGGCGCGAGCTGCGGGTCGAGGTCGGCGACGATGGTGCCCCGGTCGGTGGCGATGGTCGCCCGGTACACCGTGTCGGTGTCGATCTGGAAAGCGGGAGGTTGTGCCATGGAGCCAATCCTTGCACACCGGTGCGCCGACCCACCGGGCCGGGACGACCGTCGTGCTCAGACGTCGGCTGAGACCGGCTCGTTCGCGGCGGCGTCGCTGCGGGGGCCGACCAGCGGGAAATGACATGCCACGTAGTGACCGTCGCCCACGTCGCGGACCTCGGGTTCCACCCGGGCACAGACCTCTTGGGCGTAGGGGCACCGGGTCCGGAAGCGGCAGCCGCTGGGCGGATCGATCGGGGAGGGCAGCTCACCCGTCAGTGGTGGTTCACGCTCTTCGTCGACCCGGAACTCCGGCGAAGGGATCGACGCGAGCAGCGCCGCGGTGTAGGGGTGGGCGGGCGAGCCGTAGACGTCGTCGGGATTCCCGGTCTCACAGAGCTTGCCCAGGTACATCACCGCGACCCGGTCGGAGACGTTCTTGACGACGGCCAGGTCGTGGGCGATGAACACCAGGGTCAGGCCGTAGCGCTCCTTCATGTCCTCGAGCAGGTTCAGGATCTGGGCCTGGACCGACACGTCGAGCGACGACACGGGCTCGTCGCAGATGATGACCTGGGGGTCCAGCACGAGCGACCGCGCGACGCAGATGCGTTGGCACTGCCCCCCGGAGAACTCGTGGGGATACTTGTCCATCGTCGTGTCCGGATCGAGACCGCACGCTTCGAGCACCTCACGCACCTTGGCCCTGCGCTCCTCGGGGGAGCCGATCTGCCAGATCTCGAGGGGTTCCGCGACGATGTCCGCGACCTTGCGACGCGGGTTCAGCGACGAGATCGGATCCTGGAAGATCATCTGCATTCTGGGCCGTTGCCGGCGCAGCTCGCGTTTCGGCAGCTTCGTGAACTCGGTACCGGCGAACGAGACCGAGCCGCTCGTGGGAGGAGGCAGCTGCATGATCGCCCGGCCGGTGGTCGACTTGCCGCAGCCCGACTCACCGACGAGTCCGAGCGTCTCGCCCTCCTGCAGGTCGATGCTGAAATCGCTGACCGCGTGGACCTTGCGCCCGCGTCCGGCTGGAAATTCCACGACCAGGTGTTCGACGCGCAACAGCGACTCGTCTCGCAGTTGTGCAGTACCGGGTTCGCTCATTTCAACTCTCCGCGTGGTCGCTGGCGTCATCGGTGGTGCCGTCACCGGTGGCGCCGTC
>JBDZVK010000002.1:5429-11690 GCA_040255725.1 Actinomycetota bacterium | reverse complement strand
TCGAAGCAGGCGGCTCGTCGATCGAGGTGTTCACCGGGTACCAGCACCGGTAGAAGTGCCCGGGCGTCGCCGATTCGATCAGCGGCGGCTCCTCGGCCAGGCACTTGGGTTGCGCGTACGGACAGCGTGGCGCGAAACGACAGCCCTCGGGTGGGCGGATCAGGTCCGGCGGGCGACCGGTGATGACGTTCAGCTTCGTGTGGCTCGGTTGGTTCAGCTTCGGGATCGCCCGGAGCAGCGCCTCGGTGTAGGGCATGCGCACATGGGTGAACAGCTCCTCGGTGGGGGCGAGCTCCACGACCTGGCCGGCGTACATGACCGCGACCGTGTCCGCCCGACCCGCCACGACCCCGAGGTCGTGGGTCACCAGGATCATGCCCATGTTGCGTTCCCGGCGCTCGTGGTCCAACAGGTCGAGGATCTGGGCCTGGACGGTGACGTCGAGCGCGGTGGTGGGTTCGTCGGCGAACAGCAGCTTCGGCCCGCAGGCGAGGGCCACGGCGATCGTGACCCGCTGCCGCATCCCTCCCGATAGCTGGTGGGGGTACTCGTCGATCCGTTGTTCCGGCGCGGGGATACCGACCGACCGCAGCCCGGCCAGCGCGGTCTCGCGCGCCTCGGCCTTGGACATGCCCAGGTGGTAGCGCAGTGACTCGGTGATCTGCCGGCCGATCTTCATGACCGGGTTCAGCGAGGTCATCGGGTCCTGGAACACCATCGCCATCTCGGTGCCCCACAGGCGTCGCCGCTGCTTCTCGGGCATGCCGACGATGTCGTGGCCCTGGTAGCGCACCTCGCCGCTCTGGGTGAGGTTTCCCGCCTGGAGAAGACCCATCGCGGACCGGCTGAGAACGGTCTTGCCCGAACCGGACTCGCCCACGATCCCGAGCGTCTGGCTCCGGTGCACCTCGAGCGAGACGCCGTCCACCGCGTGGACGGTGCCGGCCGGGATCTCGAAGTGTGACCTGAGGTCGTCGATCTCCAGGAGCGGCGCGTTCGGTTTCGGTTCCAGCCCGAGTGAAGCCAGTCCGGTCCTGGGGGTTCGCGTCGTCAGTTGTTCCGGGCTCACAGCGCAGCTTCCTTCACGTCGAATCGCTCGCGGAACCGGTCGCCGACGTAGTTGAAGGCGAGCACCGTGATGAACATGACCATCGCGGGCACCATCACGACGAACGGTGCGTCGTTGATCACGTTGTAGCCGTCCTGGATCATCGTGCCCCAGCTCGGTCGGGGAGGGGGCACCGAGAGTCCCAGGAAGGCCAGGCCACCTTCGGCCACGATGGCGATCGCGACCGCCAACAGGTAGAAGGCGATGACCGGCAGCGCGACGTTCGGGAGCAGTTCACGGAGAAGGATCCGTCGGTGCGAGGCGCCCATCACCCGGGCGGCCATGACGAATTCGCGCTCGGAGAACGTGAGCGTGGCGCTGCGTGCAAGGCGCGCGAACCCCGGCGTCGCCACGATGGCGATGGCGAGACAGACGTTGAACAACGACTGACCTCTGAAGGCCACGATCGCGATCGCCAGGATCAGGGCGGGGAATGCGAGGAGGACGTCGACGACCGTCATCATGATGCCTTCGGTGGCGCCACGGAAGTACCCGGCGACCATGCCGATGATGGTGCCCAGGATCATGCCGACGCCGACGGCGACGAGGCCGACCAGCAGGGCGACCTGGGCACCCGACACGATCCGGGAGAACGTGTCGCGGCCCGCGGAATCGGTGCCCAGCCAGTGTTTGGCGCTCGGGTAGGCGTTGGTCTTCGAGTCGAGCGTCGGGTCGGGGCACGACGCGACCGACTCGGGAGAGGGGGTCACGCCCTGGTCGGCCATCTGCTGGGCCTGCTGGGGGGTGTCGGCCTGCGCGTTGCCGTACAACTGGGCCGCCGTACCGCTGATGCCGTAGTTCTCCATGGTCGCCGCGTAGGTCGAACACGGGTCGGGCTTGGTCGTCGACTGCAATGGCAGCACCGGCTCGAACACCGCGCCGAAGATCACGAGCCCGATCCAGCCGATCGCGAGCCAGAAGGTGAACCCCATGCCCTTCTTCTTGCGCTCGTTCGGCGCGGCGAGGTCGTCGACATCGGGCGTCTCCTCCAGCGGGCCGACCGGATCCAACTGGGAGAGTGAGGTCGTTTCAGGCATGTCGGATCCGCGGGTCGAGAAGGCTGTAGCAGATGTCGGTGAGGACGTTCACCGCGACGTACACCACGGCGATCAGCACCACCACCGCCTGAATGGTCGGGTAGTTCCGCACGTAGATGCTCTTCGTGATCAGCTTGCCGATGCCGGAGATCGAGAACATGACCTCCATGATCACGGTGCCGCCGATCAGCGTCCCCACGTTGATGCCGAACACGGTCAGCAGTGAGAACGACGATGGTCGCAGTGCGTGCTGGGTCAGGATCCGCCACGTGGGGAGCCCCTTGGCCCGGGCCATGAGGATGAAATCCTCCTGCAGGGTGGCGATCATGTCGGAGCGCAACAGGCGCTGGTAGACCGCCGCCATGCCCATGGCGAGCGCGACCGCGGGTATGGCAAGGGTGGTGAGGTTCTTCCAGACCCCGTCGGACCACGGCGAATACACCGATTCGACCATCCCCAGCCACGTGACGAAGATGATGATCAGGAAGATCGCCAACACGAAGTTGGGGATCGCCACGAACAGGAAGCTTCCCGTCGTGAGGATCCGGTCGCCGAGGCGATGTTCCCGGTAGGCGCCGTAGATGCCGAGCGGAATGGCGATGAGCAGCGACAGGATGATCGCCATGATCATCAGCTCGAGGGTGGGCGGGATCGCCTCGGCGATCTGTGGCCACACCGGTTGGGGTTGGGTGTCGTAGGTGATGCCGAAGTCACCGTGCAATGCGTTGCCCAACCAGTGGAAGTACTGGGTGAGGATCGGCTCGTCGAGGTCGAGTTGGTGCCGGAGCGCATCGCTGGCGATGACGCACCGGTCGGCTTCGCACACCGACACGACGGCGCCGGGCGCCTCGAAGCCCCGGGCGTGGACCACCCCGTCGGAGAGCTGCGAGCAGTCGACGGTCTGACCCAGCAGGCTCCCGCCGCACGGGATCATCTGGTTGACCTTGTCCTGGAGGATGATCGCCGTCGGGTCGCCCGGGATCTTGTGGGCGAGCAGGAACGTCAGGAACGAGACGGCGAAGACCGCACCGACGAGGCGCAGCAGTTTGAGGAGTATCTGACGGGTCAGTCTCACGTGTGAAGACCCCGGGGTCGCCACCACCACCCGGCCGGTGCGGGGTGGAGGCTGAGCTGCTGGAAGCGCATCTGTTTCTTTGGTCCCCTGAGGTCGTTCGTCCGGACCGGTGTGGAACGGTCCCCTTGTTCGTCCGGTCCGGTCATTGTCGCACATCCGGGACCGGCCCACGTGAAAGCTGGCACGGTAGAACGGTGATCGGCGGAGTGTCAAACGACACGCCCGGGCGCGCGACGCCCCCGGGCGGGCGTGACGTGACGTGGCCCCGGCGAGTGCGCAGGCGGTCGGTCGTCTCCCCTAGAATTCCAGACCGTTCATGTCGACCGACGATCCGAAGCGAACGCTGGAGCAGGTCCAGACCCTCATCGACGAGGCGCGGGTCGACGACGCGTGCGTGCTCCTGCGGCGTCTCGTGGCCACCGCGCTCGAGCGCGACGCGTGGCGCACGGCGGCGAGCGTGGTCGCAAATGCGGCCGGCTCGCTGGTCTCGGTGGGCCGCTGGGACGCAGCGCTCGACCTGGTCGACGACGCGCTCGACGGCATCGAGGCCGAGCGGGCGCCAGTTGCGCGCGGGCGATTGCTCGCTTCGCGTTCGGGTCTGCTCCGCACGCCGCGCCGGTACTCGGAGGCCCTGGACGACGTCACCGCCGCGATCGAACTGCTCGAAGGGCGCGTGGGCGAATCGGTGATCACCACCCTGCGCCACGACCGGGCGGTCCTGCTCGCCGACCTGGGTCACGCCGACGACGCCGTCACCGGTCTCGTCGCCGCGCGGGAGGCGTTTCTCGGCATGCGTGACCGGGTCGGGGTCGCCGCGAGCGACCACAACCTCGGCTTCGTACTGCACGACCTGGGCGTGCTCGACGACGCGATCGAGTACCTCACCGAGGCGCGCGACATCTTCCTGGCGATCGAGATGGGCGAAGAGGCGGCCTCTTGCGACCAGAACCTCGGCGTCGTCCTCTACGACGCCAACCGTCTACCCGACGCGGGACGTCGCTTCGCCGCCGCCTACCACCGGTTCGTCGAGTGCGACGCGACCGTGAGCGCGGCCGAATGCGACGCGAACGTCTCGACGCTGCTCACGACGATGGGCCAACCCGAGGAGGCCGCCCGCTACCGCCGCCGCGCCGAGGCCGCGGGGGTGGGCATCCCGACCGCACCGGGCACCTCGTCACAGCTTCCGCGTATCGCCGCGTCGGACGTGGTCGACGACACCGATCAGACGCAACGTGGCGATGACCCTCGCCCGGTCGCTCAACCCGAGGGCACATTGGGCAGCGCTTCGGCGTAGTGGTGCATCGCGGCCGTGACCTTGCCCACGTAGTCGCCGCTGAAGTTGTAGGCCAGGATCGCCGCCCGGAGCCCACCGGCGGTCGCGACGTCCCGGCCGTCGCGGCACAGGTACGCGCCCGCCGTGGCTGCCGCGTCGTAGAGGTTCTGGATGTCGGTGTGCTGGTCGTCGTCGCCGTCTATCGCGACGCTCGCCCAGGTGGAAGGCAGGAACTGCATGGGGCCCAGGGCACGCATGTACCCGCCGTCGGGTCCCCTGATGACCTCGGTGCCCTCCGATCCGTCGAGCGGAATGCCGGTGATGGGCCGCGTCAGTGTCCCGTCCTGGCGCACCGAAGCGCCGCCGTGGGTACCCTGCCCGGATTCGACCTTGCCGATGCCGGCGAGCAACGCCCACGACAGGTGGCAGCCCGGTGTCCTCAGCCGGGCGATCGCGGCGCCGTGCACGTAGGCGTCGAGCGCGACCAGCGGCAGGTCGGTACCGACGACGAACGCCACGGCACGGGCGTCGCGGAGTTGCACGAGACTGGCGGCGAGCGTCCGCCGGTCGGTCTCGATGTCGCCGCGGGCGTCGTCGGCCTCGGCCCGCGACGACCTGAGTTCCGCGGTCGCGTGCAGCAACGCCGTCCGGTTGGCCCCGAGGCGTCTGCCCGCTGCCGTCGAGACGGCGACCTCGCGGGTGTAGCGGTCGTGGCTGGTGCGGGTCACCGCACGTCGCAGCGTCACCGCGGTGCGCGCCTCGAGGTAGATCCCGGTGTCGAGGGTGAGGGCCGCGTGCGCTGCGGACCGGTCACCAGCACCGACGTAGGCCTGCAGCGCCAGGTGTCGTAGCTGGGTTCGGAGCGTCGCGGCTCGGCGGTCGGCTTCGGCCTCGATCCGCTCGTCGGTGGCGATGGCCCTCGTCAACCGTTCCCGTTCGCTGGTTGCCGAGGCGATCCGCGCGGTCGCGTGACCGAGCCGCGCCTCGTCGGCGGCGAGCGCACGCTTGGCGCGCTCGGTGGCCGCGACGGCCCGGTCGTACGCTGCGCCCGACACCTCGACATCGGCGAGGTCGGCAGCGATGTGCGCCGCCCGCACCTGCCCGGGCGCGGCCACTTCGGGGGGTTCGGCCGCCGACGGCGGGGCGAGCGCGACGGAGGCGACGACTGCGACGAGTGCGACCGGCACCCGACGAAGGGCCGGTCCACCGCGGGGTCTGGTACGCCGTCTCATGGGAGCGAGTCGTGCCCCGTCGAGTGCGCATCGGTCGGCACGGTGGGTACCAGGATGGCAGGCGCGGGCGGCTTGGGCCAGACTGTGCCGATGGCTCCGAGAGTGACGATCACGGTCGACGACGGCGTGGCGGACGTCCGTCTCTCCCGTCCCGACAAACTGAACGCGCTCGACACGCCGATGCTCGACGGCATCCTGCAGGCGGGTGAACAGCTCGCCGCGGACGCCTCGGTCCGGGCCGTCGTGCTCTCGGGCGAGGGCCGCGGCTTCTGTGCGGGCCTCGACGCCGCCAGTCTCGGCGCGATCGCGGGAGGATCGATGGGCGACCCCGATCCCGAGTTCGCCGACGCCTACGCCCACTTCGCCGAGGTGGCCGGTCCGATCGGTGAGCGGATGGACGGTCACATCACCAACGTGTACCAGCAGGTCGCCCACCAGTGGCAGGCGCTCGCGGTGCCGGTGATCGCCGCGTGCCACGGGGTGGTGTTCGGCGGCGGACTCCAGATCGCGCTCGGTGCCGACATCCGTTTCACCGC
>JBDZVK010000002.1:0-5329 GCA_040255725.1 Actinomycetota bacterium | reverse complement strand
GCGATCCGTGGCATGAAGGCCTTGTGCAATGCCGCCGCGTACCGTTCACTGGCCGAGTCCTACCAGGACGAGTCGCGCCTGATGGAAGGCCTCATCGGCAGCCCGAACCAGATCGAGGCGACGATGGCCTACCTGGAGAAGCGCGAACCCCACTTCGTCGACCCCTGAGCTGGAGTCTGTCGCTGAAGTCCGTCCAGATCGGGGTCGCATCCGGCGGTCGTCCGGACGAGCACGCGGTTCCGGTGGGATGCCAGGACGTGCCTGAGCGGGAATGATCTCGGCGACCGGCTCCGAGGGCGGGCGGTCAGTGCCACTCGCCGCGGGCAACGAGGACGTCGCGCAGCACGCCGGGCCGGTCGGTCATGATGCCGTCGACGCCGAGATCGAGCAGTTCGTGCATCTCGTCGGGTTCGTCGATCGTCCACACGTGCACCTGCATGCCGCGTTCGTGCGCCGCGTGCAGGAACGCTTCGTCGACGATTCTCACCCGTCCCATCGACCGCGGCACCTGCGCGCAGCCCGCGTGGGGCCGCGGCGCGGGGAGTCGCCATGATGCGCCACGCAGCCGGGCCACGCCGCGAGGGCCCAGCGCGGTGCACAGGTCCGCGCCGAGCAGTGAGCGAAGGCGTGCCAGGCGGCGGTCGCTGAACGCGCCGACACAGACCCGGTCGATGCTCCTGGTGCGGCGGATCACCTCCGCGAGTGCATCGACGCAGCCGTCGTGTTTCGGATCGATGTTGACCCGCAGTTCGGGCCACGTCCCGAGGATGTCCTCGAGCAGGGGGATCGGTTCGCGTCCGTCTATGCGAGCCTGCCCGACGGTCGCATGGTCGAGTTCCGCGATGGAGCCGGTGCCGTCGGTGACCCGGTCGAGGTGGTCGTCGTGGAACGCGAGCAGCACGCCGTCGGCGGTGACGTGCACGTCGGTCTCGACGTAGCGGTATCCGAGGGCGACGGCGTTCTCGAACGCGGGCATCGAGTTCTCGGGCCAGTCACCGGCGCCGCCGCGATGGGCGAACGCCAGGGGACCCGGCTGGTCGAGAACGGGCCAGGCGCTGGGGGGCATCGGTTCGGGTTCGGCGTCGCTCAACCGGTGTACGACGGTTTCGCCGCGACGGGGTGGGCGACCGGGGCCGCCGTCGCGCCGTTGCCCGACGCGACGCTCGTCGTAGTGGGTCCCTTCGGCGTCGTCGTGGTCGTGGACCCGTTCGGCAGCGTGATCGTCGTCGGCGGCGCATTCGGATCCCATGCGTCACCGCGTTCGGCGAGCAGGTTCATCAGCACCGCGGGACGCGAGACGTTCAGACCGTCGACACCCATGTCGAGCAGTTGCGCGTAGAAGTCCGCGTTCTGTTCGTCCTTGGAGTCCATCCAGACCCACACGGCGAGACCGGCTGCATGGGCGCGCTGCACGAAGTCCGGCGTCACGACCGTGATCTTCGTGCCGTTCAGGTCGTAGAACGGCGGCACGTCGAGCACCTGCGCGTCCTTCGGCACGGTGTTGGAGAGGAAGAAGTCCTGCACCTCGTCGAGGGTGGCGCTGGTCGCCACGTCGGGCGCCGCCGCACGGAAGGCGGGCATGCCCGGGCCACCGAACGACGAGATCACGACCCGTTTCGCCAGGCCGTGGTCGTGGATCAGGTCGGCCGTCTTCTGCGCCAGCAGGGTGACATCGGCCGCGTCGTCCTTGATCTCGATCGAGAAGTACGCGCCACCGAACCGGTCGAAGACCTCTTCGAGCGTGGGCACGCCGAAGTCGTCGGCGGTGTAGCCGTCGGGGGGCGGCACCGCACCGGTCCGCACACCCCGATAGACGTAGGCGGACGCGGGACGGTCGTGGCACGCGGCGCAGTCCGCGGAGTACCAGTACGCGGCGTCGAGTGCACCGAGTTGTGCCGCGGTCATCGAGTGGACCGGGCCGGTGCCGTTTGTCGTGCGATCGACCGTGTCGTCGTGGATCACCACGGGAACGTCGTCGGCGCTGAGCTGCACGTCCATGTCGAGGATCGGCACCCCTTCCTCGGTGGCTCGACCGAATGCGAAAAGGGTCTCTTGGGGGTTCTCGTCCTCACCGCCCGCGTGGGCGAGTGCCGCGATGCGACGTTGCAACCAGGGATTGTCGGCCCCGGGCGCCGGCGAGGCGCCGCTGAGGGGCGTCAGCGTCGCCGAGAGCACTCCGACCAGAAGCACGGCGAGGGTTGCGCCGACGGCCCGACGGCCGTTTCGCGATCGCAGCATCGAGGACACCTCCACAGAGTCGTACGCCGGAGCCGACCCTAACGCGCGCCACGGGCGCGGTCAGACGTCGCGCAGATGCCCGGATTCGTTGATCGACACCATCCGGTAGCGCTTGCCGTTCCAGGTGATGCGCGACACGCTCGTGTAGGCGGGTTGGAAGAAGAGCTGACGTTCGATGCCGAGCACGTGCGCGAGGATCGCGTTGATCACCCCGCCGTGGCAGACCAGCGCGACCTGCTCGGCGTCGAGGTCGCGCAGGTGCCGGTCGAGTGCGGCCACGACCCGTTGCTGGAACACCGCCCGTCGTTCCGCACCTTCGGGTCCGAACCAGTCCTCGATCAGCCGGACCATGTGGGGATGATCGGGTTCGAGTTCCTCGAGCGGGATGTACACCGTGGTGCCCCGATCGAATTCGCAGAAGTCCTGGTCCTCATGGGTGACCAGATCGAACGCGTCGGCGAGATGCCGGGCGGTGTCGACCGCCCGGTTCATCGTCGACGCAATGAGATGGTCGGGCGGCTCGGGTTCGAGCCAGCGGGCGAGCGCACCGGCCTGTTCGTGCCCTTCGGGCGCGAGGGGCGGGTCGACGGGCTGGTCACTCTCGACCCTGATGGGCAGGCCGTGGCGGATGAGCAGGATCTCCATGATCGAAGGGCACGGTAGCTGGGCGGTACCGTTGAGACGCAATGGCCCCTCCTGGCATGCACCCCGACGACTGGCCGGGGCTCGTCGAGCGACCCGCTCGGGGGGAGGGCGACTGGCCTGAAGGGGTGCGGGCGGTCCTCGTCCACGGGGCGATGGATCGTGGCGCCGGCATGGCCCACCTGGCGCGGCGGCTCCGCGACGCGCCGACGGTGCGTTACGACCGGCGCGGGTACGGACGTGCGGTGGCGCTCGGTACCGGACGGCTGGTCGATCACGTCGACGACCTGGTCGCGATCGTGGGTCGGGGACCGGTGGTGCTCTTCGGCCACAGCTTCGGGGGACTCGTCGTGCTCACCGCCGCCGCGACCGGTCGCCTCGACGTGCGCGGCGTGGCCACCTGGGAGGTGCCCACGCCCTGGATCGACAGCTGGTCGGGTTGGCAGCTCGACGACCCCGGCGACGTGGACGACCCCGCCGGGGCGGTCGCCGAGGCGTTCATGCGCCGGGCCGTCGGCACGGCGGTCTACGAAGCACTGCCCGAGCGCACGCGTGCCGCCCGACGGCGCGAGGGCCCGGCACTGATCGCCGACATGGACCCGCGTCTCGCCGGGTCGGCGCCATTCGACCCGGGCCGGATCTCGGCGCCGTGTGCGTTCGGCGCCGGCGACGTCTCTCCCGTCGCGTACACGACCGGCGCGAAGTGGTTGGCGGCGCGGGTTCCCGACGGCCGGGTGCGGCTGATCGCCGGAGCGACCCACGGTGCGCCGATGTCGCGCCCCGACGACGTGGCGGCGCTGATCCGCGAGGTGGCGACGCGCTCGTTTGGTGGACCGGATGCGGGCGATACTGGAGGCCACGATGCGGTCGTTGTCTGAGATCTGGCCCCGCCACGACCACGCCGGTCGCCCGGCCAAGACGGCGTTCGTCCTCTCCGGCGGCGCGGCGATGGGCGCGTTGCAGGTGGGCATGCTCCGGGCGTTGATCGAGCGGCGCATCATGCCAGACCTGATCCTGGGCTGTTCGGTCGGCGCGCTCAACGGGGTCGTCCTCGCCGGCGGTCCGAGTCTGGCCACGGTCGGGCGGATGCAGGACGTGTGGATGGACCTGATCGACCGCGAGATCGTGCCGACGGGCCTGCTGCCGTCTCCGGTGCAGCTCGTCCGCAAGGGAGAGTCGATCTCGTCCAACGAAGGGCTGCGGGATCTGCTCGACGAAGTGGTGCCCGCAGCCACCTTCGAGGAGCTCACGGTGCCCTTCGCGTGTGTGGCGACGAACATCGACGACGCGGTCGAGCACTGGTTCGAGGCCGGCGATCTCGCCTCCGCGGTGCTCGCGTCGGCGTCGATCCCGGCGGTGTTCCCGGCCGTCGAGATCGACGGCGTGCGTTACCTCGACGGCGCCATCGTCGATGACGTCCCCGTTCAGCGGGCCGTCGAGCTGGGCGCGACGAGGATCTTCGTCCTCCAGGTCGGTGGCATCGACCGGCCTCGGCCCGACCCGAAGCGACCACTCGACGTGGCCCTGCTCGCGTACTGGATCGCCCGACGGCACCGCCTGCTCGAGGATCTCGCCCGCATTCCCGACGACGTCGAGGTCGTGATCCTGCCGCACGGCAACCCGGCGCCGGTGCGCTACAACGACCTGTCGTCGAGTGCGCACCTGATGGACATCGCCTACCGGGCCAGCAGCGACCACCTCGATGCCCGGCTCGACGGGCGGATCCCGCCGACGTTCGGCCCGGTGCGCGACCGGGCGCTCACCGAACCCGAGTCGGCCGGTGGTACCGAAGAGGCGGCCGAGCTCGAGACCGCGCACCGGCTCTTCGACGCGGCCAGAAGTGTGATCGGTCTCGGCGAACCCCGCGGCGATGCGTTCGTCGAGCCGGCCGCGGCGAATGGCGAGACCGTCGGCGCGTCCGATGCCGTCGACGGAGCCGGTGCCGTCGACGAACCCGACACCCGCGAGGCGAAGCTCCGCATCATCGAACGGGCCGAATCGATCGGCCCGGCCATGCGGGCGCTCGTCGACCGGGTACTCGAGCGGGGCACCGTGCCCTTCGTCCGCCACGTCGACGAACCACTCGACACCGCGGACGCCGACGGCGTCGGTGACGACCCGGTCGGAGCCGAGACGCACGATGAGGAACCGGTCGACGCGGATCGGGTCGACACCCCTCGACGCGGGAGTTCGCGCGCCTGACGGCTCAGGTCGCGGAGAAGTACACGCTCTTGACCTCGGTGTAGTTGTCGAGCGCACCCATGCCGAGCTCGCGGCCCAGACCGGAGCGCTTGTAACCACCGAAGGGCGCCTGGACCCGCACCGACGAGTTGGAGTTGACCGACAGGGTGCCGGTGCGCAGCGCCTTGGCCACGCGGATCGCCCGGGTCGCGCTGCCCGTCCACAACGAGCCCGACAACCCGTAGTCGCTGTCGTTCGCGATGCGGAC
>JBDZVK010000151.1:0-6867 GCA_040255725.1 Actinomycetota bacterium | reverse complement strand
CCGACGCAGGCGAACGCCGTCGCCTGAGCGCCCGACGCTTCGGCGTCGCCACCGGCACCGGCACCAGTACCGACAGAGACTGAGACGGGCGCGTCAGCCGGTGTAGTGGGGCGTCGCCGTGGCCGGGATCGCGGGCTGCGGGTCGGCCGCGGGCGGTGGCGGATCGCCAGCGATGCCCCCCACATGGGACGAGGTGGTGGGCGCCGGATCGGTCGATGAGGTCGAGGGCGCGGTGACACTCGTCGGCGACACGCTGGTGAGCGGCGGGCCCACCGAGGTCGGCGCAACCGAGGAGGATGGCGCCACGGTCGTGGTCGACGTCGTACTCGTCGACGTGGTGCTGGTCGTGGTACTCGATGTCGTCGACGAGGTCGTCGTGGAGCTGGTGGTCGAGGTCGTACTCGTCGAGGTGCTGGTCGTGGAGCTGGTGGTCGAGGTCGTACTCGTCGATGTGGTGGTCGACGAGGTGGACGTACTCGTCGAGGTGCTGGTCGACGTCGACGACGAGGTCGTGGTGGGTTCGGGCTCGTCGTAGGCGATCACGACACGCCCCGCCGCACCGGCATTGTCCGCGACCTCGGAGCTCACCCCGGTGACCACCGTCGGGTCGGTGTGGTTCGTCCCCCCACCTCCACCGCTGTAACCGTCCTGATTCGGGCCAGGAACCGTGGACGGGCCGGCCGCCCCACCGAGCCAACCACCGCCGCCCCCACCACCCGGAACGACCCTCCTGCGGAGGGCCGCATCGAACAGAAAGTCCGGGCCGTCGGCTCCGTCGTGGACATCCGGTGGCGAATCCAACGAACAGCCCGGACCAGGCGAACCCGGCGGGCTCCCCGCATCCAGCCCGGGGCACACAGGACCGCTCTGATGCATCATTCCGGTCGAACCGCTTGGGTATCGTCCACCACCGCCGCCCCCACCACCGGCGACGACCAACGCGGTCACACCGGCCAGCACCGCCGAAGCCCCACCACCACCACCGCCCTCTCCCAGATTCGAGGCGCCGCGACTGCCGCCGGTTCCCCCGGAACCGAAACCGGCACCCCCCAGACGGTCACCGGAGCCGTCATGGCCCGCCTCACCCACCACCACGCTCAGCTCCGTCCCCGGGGTCACCGCCACCGTCGCCGTCACCGTCGCCCCACTCCCACCCTGGGGCGGTGTCTCCCCCGAAATCCCGACCGGCAACGACGCCGCGCCCCCACCGGCGCCGGTCACGGTCACCTGCACACTCGTCACCCCCGCCGGAACCGTGAAGGTCCCATCGGCGGTGAACGTCTCCGTGGTGGTCGCCGCGCCCGCGCCGTCGACACCGATCACCGTCCACCACGCTGCCACCACCAACACCAACGCGGCCACCACCGCAACCCCTCGTCGTCGGTCCGCCGTTCCCGCACTGTCCATGGGGCTCCCGCCTCACATCGATCTGATCGCCACCCGCTTCCAAATATCCGCGGTTCGCCGGAAATATAGCGGAACCCCCGTCGACGCTCAATCAATCGCTCCACGGCCGCGCCGGCCCAGCGGGGCGACGACGTCACGATGTGCAGCGCAGGTCCCGGGCACCGTGGGTACCAGGCCGAGATGCCCCCACCCCGGCCATCGAGCGTCAGGGCCGGCTGGTTCGCCGGCGTGCCTCGAGCACGATCGCCGCACCCGACGCTGCCAGCAGCAGCCCCAGCCCGGTGATCGGCAGGATCGGCCGGTCCGGACCGGTTCGAGCCAGTTCGACCGGATCCGGATCCGCCGCCGGATCGGTCACCGGACCGCTTCGCGACGGTTGGACCGCGGCCACCTGCGGCACCGAAGCCGCCGCGACCGAACCGTCCGGCGACGAGGTGCCCGGAGCGGACGACGACGGTGGCGGCGTCGACTCGGGCGGAGCCGTGGTCGATGACGGCTCCGGAATCGTTGTCGAGACCGGCGGCTCGGTCGTCGATGGCGGCACCGTCGTGCTCGGCGCGGCCGTCGTCGGAGTTGCGGTCGTGGGCGGCGCGGCCGTCGTGCTCGGCGCCGCGGTCGTCGGCGGGGCCGTCGTGGACGGCGGTGGATCGACGCGGAGCAGCACAGAAGCGACGTCCTGGTTGTTGTCGGTGTCACTCTCGGGGCCCAGCGAACCGTCGGAGGCCACCGTCGCCGACGCGGTGAGGTCATGGTCGCCGAGGTCCCAGCCCTCCTCGACGACCGTCGAGACGACCGATCGTTCCAGATGCGCCCCGGCGGCCAGATCGAACGCCGGCCAGGTGACCGTCCGGGTCGCCCCGTCCCAGACGCCGCCGCCGGTGGCCGACGAGAAGGTGACCCCGTCGGGCAGGGTGACGGTGAGTTGCACGCCGGGTGTGTCGATCGCGGCGGCGTTGGTGGCGGTCGCCGTCCAGGTGACCGTGTCACCCGGGGCGACCGGCCCGGCTGGCGCATCGATCGACACGGCCAGGTCCGGGGTGGCCGCCTTGGTCGCGCACTTCGCCGCCAAGGCGTCGAGCACCCCGGACGGGTCGTTCGAGAAACCGCTGATCGACCACTGTTCACCACCGGTCACAGCGGCGAGTCCGCCCGGTCCGGTTCCGTACGCGTCGACCGTGGGCGCGAGGTTGGTCGCAATGATCGAGAACAACGTGGTGTTGCGTCGCTGCAACGCCTCGAGCGCAGCGTCGTAGTCGGCGAGGGGTCCGTTCTTGTTCGCGTCTTCCCCGGCTTCGGACACGCCCGCGTCGGTGATCAGCACCGCGCAGCTCGCCGCGGGGGGACGATGGCCGATCGCGCCGGTGTCGATCAGTTCACCCGAGTCCGGGTCGTAGACGAACCCCGAGCCGACGACGATCCCCTCGTAACCATTCGCGCTCCACGAGGGATTCCCGTGACGTCGCAGACCCTCGTAGACGTCGGTGAGGTCGTTGGTGAGCGGCATGCGGACCCGACCGAAGCCGTTGATGTCGCCCGCCGCGTACCCGACCGTCCCGACCCGGAAGTCGAGGGTCGAGGTGAGGCCACCGATGATCGTCCGCAGGTTTTCCACGACCCGGTCCTGGACGCCGCCCATGCTCGCCGACTCGTCGATGATGAACACGATGTCGGCCTTGGGCGCCCGCACGGGTCGGGTCACGTGCTTGGCCTCCCGCGCCGGCGAGCCCCCGTAGCTCGCTCCGACGTCGGTTGCACCCGAGGCCCCCGGCACCGTGACGGTCACCCGTCCCGTAAGCTCGGTCGTCGCGGTCGAGGGTGCAGCGCCATCGGCGGTGACCGTCAGATCGGCCCCGACGACCGGCGCGCCGGTCATGCCGTCCAGCAGGTGCGCCGTCACCACCAGGTCGCCATCGGCGGGAATCGCCGAGACGATCTGCAGCGTGGTCGGACGCAACGCCACCGTGAAGGTGGTCGTGTCGGAGGTGACGCCGCCCTCACCGTCGTCGGCGGTCAGCGTCGCGGTGTAGGTGCCGGCTGCCGCGAAGGTGTGCCCGAGCCGTGAGGTGGCCGCGGTGCAGTCGGTGACCGTGTCGACCGGGGTCCCGTCCCCCCAGTCCCAGGTGCAGGTGAGGGTGTCGTTCACCCCTGCCGGATCGGTCACCGTGGAGTAGAGGACGCGCAACTCGTCGCCGGCGAGCCCCGTGATGTCGGGTCCCGCGTTGGCCGTTGGCGGTGCGTTCGACACGACGAACGTGCGGGTCTGCCAAGGGGTCCACAACAGGTCGGCGGTCAACGCGCGGACCCGCACCTCATAGGTGCCGTCATCGGGGAAATAGGTCGAGACCGTCGCGGTGGTCGTGGTGGTGGGACGGGGCAGGTCCCACTGCCAGGACACCACGGCCCCGTCGACGTTGCCGGCCGCCAGGTTGGTCCAGGTTCCCTCGGCCATCGTGTAGCTCCCGTCTCCCTGCAACACCGCGGGCGCGCCCGCGGTGAGGGTCAGCGCCGATGGCGTGACCGGTGCTCCGGCAACGGTGTAGGGGCGGGTGACGGTGTCGGTGTTGCCGTCCGCGTCGCTGACCGTGAGGGTGACCGGGAAGGTCCCGGCCGCCGCGAAGGTGTGGGTGGGGTGTCGGTCGGTCGAGGTGGTCCCGTCGCCGAAGTCCCACTCCCACGTCGTCACCGGCGCGGAACCGACCGAGGTGTCCACGAAGGTAACGGTCGCGTCGCCACGATCGACCGCGTAGACCCGGAACTGATCGACCCTGATCGCCGTCGTCGAGTATCCGTCGTCGACGACGAGCTTCACGAAACGCGCACGGGTGGGAGCGAACCGCAGCTCGTGGACCTCGCTGTGGTTGTTGAGGCGACGGGTCACCTGCGTGGTGTAGGTGACCCCGTCGATCGAGGTCTGGAGCTTCACGTCCCGGGGACGGTTCCCCGCGGAGGTCACCGTCGCCCGGTCGATCGTCGCCACGTCACCGTTGCGGAGCAACACGGTCATGAACTGGTCGGTGACCTGTCCGCTCGCCGTGGACCAGTAGTCGGTGACCGTGTCGGGCGCAATCGCTTTCTCCGCGAGGTACCGGGTGCTCCACTCGCTGGAGACGTCCACGACCTGCGCGCCCACCCCGGCGCCGCGGGCCACGTTCAACCCGTGCGTGGTCACCAGCTGGATTTCGGCGACCCGCAGGTACCGTCCCGACCCGGTGCCGCTCAGGCGCAGCTGGACGAACTTCGCGTCGACCGCCGGGCTGACCGGCACGGTCTGCAGCGTCGCGGTCTCGGCCAGGCCCGCTTCGGCCGCCTTGGTCCAGTCGCCGTCGTCACCGGTGAGCGACGTCCAGACCTCCACGTCGGTCACCGCGTTCGTCGTCGCTTGGTTCCGCAGCGCCACCGATGCGATCTCGTGTGAACCCTCGCCACCGAGGTTCACCACGATCCGCTGATCGGACTTCTGGTCGATCGTCGATGACCAGTACGACGTGCCACCCTCGAGGATGCTCTCGGCGGAATAGGTCGTCGAGTATTCGCTGGTCGCCGAGACGATCGACGCCGGCAGCCCCGTGTTCAGCGACACGATGCCACCATCCCGGTCGACGGTCATCGCCCGCAGGCGACCGAGCGACACATACGCACCGCCATGGTTGTCGTGCACGATGAGCTTGAGGAACCGACCGGTGCGGGGAGCGAACCCGTAGGACTGCGCGTCGCGGCTGTTGATCAGGGTCGCGTGGTCGATGACGGTGTCGTAGCTGCCGAACGGGTCCGCGCCACTGGAGAGCGCGACCGAGAAGGTCTTCGCCGACGTCGTGGCCGGGACGCCTTCGAGCACGACCTCATCGAGTAGGTCCGACCCGTTTCCGGCCAGGTGCACGATGACCTCGGCGTCGCCGGTCACCCCCGAGGCGGTCCACCATTCGTTCGCGCCGCCCACGCCGGGGTGTTGGATGTTGGTGACCGGATGGGTCGCCTGTTGGGAGACGCCGTTGTCGACGATGCGCGCGCCGTTGCCGGCCGCGGCGGCGTCGTAGCCGGCCGACACGGTGAAGCCCGCCTCGATCGATCCGTACGCGTTGGCCAGGATCGTCCGGGTCGTCGAGGTGCTGTTGGTGCCGTCGGAGACCACGAGGGTCGCGGTGTAGGTGCCCGGTTCGGTGTAGGTGTGGGTCACCGATGTCCCGGTGGCGGTGGCACCGTCGCCGAAGTGCCAGGTGTGGGTGAGCGGGTCACCGTCGGGGTCGGTGGAGGTCGAGGTGAAGGTGACCTCCAGTGGGCTGGTGCCCGATGCCGGATCGGCGGTGAAGCTCGCCACCGGTGGCGTGTTCGGTGTCGGGTCGACCCCGGGGTGCCGTGAGGTGACCTCGCCGGCGACCTGGCCGGTGAGGGTCCCGTCGCTGGACACCAGCACCACGCTCATGATGAACCCTGGGGGGAAGGTCTTGGTGACCGTCTTGCCGGTCGCGGAGGTGCCGTCTCCGAAGTACCAGGCGTGGGTGAGCGGGTCACCGTCGGGGTCGAAGGAGCCCGCGGTGAAGGTCTGGGTGAACGGTCCGACCTTGTCGACCCATTGGGGACTGAACGATGCCACGGGTGGCTGGTTTCCCGTGGGGGGCGGCCCGGTGTCGGGGTGGACGGTGATCCACTTGACGGCCTGATCCCATTCGTCGTGCGGGTCGGTCGCCACCAGTGACACGCCATAGGTGCCCGGCGTGGTGAACGTGTGGGTGACCGTGGTGGCGTCGTCGACGATGCGGGACCCGCCGATGTCCCACCGCAGGTCCAGTTCGTCGCCGTCAGGGTCGGTCGCCTGCGAGGTGAACACGACGGTGAGCGGCGCGGTCCCCGTGGTCGCCGTCGCCTCGAAGGCGGACCGGGGTGCGCGGTTCGGTGGCGTGGTGGGGATCTGGTCGGCTTGGTCGGCGGCGTTGTGGGCCATCCACTGACCGAAGTGGTCGAACGCGGCGATCGCGTCGTCCAACTGTGCGCTGTTCGCGGCCATCACATCGGCGAGGGTGCCGTCGGGGTCGACTGCGTGGATCGAGACCGACCACGCTGGGTCTGCCCAGGCGGCAAGGGCGGCATCGACCATTTCCCGGGTGATCAGGCACTCGCCGTCAGGGTTCTTGATCGTGCAGGCCGCCAGCTCGGCGTCCAGGGCAGCCTGCTGGTCGACGCTCAGCCCGTTGGCGACCAACCCGTCGATCTCGGCGAGCACGTCGGCCCAGGTCTCCCCGTCGGGCAATTCGATGTTCGGCGCGGTCGCCCATGCCTGGGTCATCACCTGCGATTCATAGAGCTGCACCAGGCGAAGCTGCTGATTCATCTGGAAGGTGAACGTGGACGCGGCGAGTGCCTGCTGGTGCGCCGCTTCGTGGTCGCCGTCGATGACCGCCCCCTGGTACCGCTCGTTCGCGACGCGGGATGCGTCGCCGTAGGCCGCGGTCCGCTCCATGGCGT
>JBDZVK010000150.1:0-6895 GCA_040255725.1 Actinomycetota bacterium | reverse complement strand
CGCACGTCCTCGGGGGTGACGATCAGGTTCGTGACGTCGAGGTAGCGCTCGATGAACTGGTTGAAATCGCGGAAGGTGAAGAAGTCGCGCAGGGCGTCGGGGTCTTCGGGGACGGTGCCGGGGTGGCGGGCGGCGAGCTCGGCGACGATGGCGGGCGACGCCGAGCCGACGTGGTGGACGTGCAGTTCGACCTTGGGCAGGCCGGCGATGAACTCGGCATGCGGCGAGGGCGAGTCGATGCCCGGCACGGCTGAGCCGACGGCCGGCGCCGGCGTGGCCCGGCGCGCGTCGACGTCTGCAGGTTCGGTCGGCACACCGGGATCGTACGCGCCCACGGCGGCGGGGGTGTGCCAAAGTCTTTCGAGGCCGATCCGTGTGCGGCCGCTGCTGATCGACGAGGAGCCCGATGGCCGACCCAGCCGATGACGACCTGCCGCTGGTGGTCGGTCTCGATGTCGGGACGTCGTCGGTCAAAGCGGCGGTGTTCGGTGCGGGTGGACGGCGAGGCGCGGTCGCGCGTCACGCGATCGCGCGCACGTCGGATGCGAACGGACGGGTCACCCAGAACCCCGGCGACGTGCAGGCTGCCGTGCTCGGCGCACTCGAGACGGTGGTGCGCGCCGCCGGACGGCGCCCCGACGCGGTGGCGATCTCGGCGGCGATGCACGCCCTGGTCGGCCTCGACGCGCACACCGAGCCGCTGACACCGCTCGTCACCTGGGCCGACAACCGGGCGGTCGGCGTCGTGGCCGACTGGGTCGCACACAGAACCGCCGATTTCGTGCACGAGCGCACCGGCGTGCCGCTGCACCCCATGGCGCCGGTCGCCAAGCTGGCCTGGTTCGCCGAGTTCGAAGGGTCGCTGGCCGCACGAGTGGCGCGTTGGGTCGATCTGAAGGCGTTGGTGGTGGGCTGGCTCACCGGCGACACGGTGACCGAGGTGTCATCGGCGTCGGGGTGGGGGCTGATGGATGTCAGACGAGGGGTCTGGGACGGTGACGCGACGGTCCTGGCGGGCGTCGACGCGGCGCAGCTGCCCGAGATCGCATCGCCGACCGCCGTCAGAGGGTTGAGCCCGGACGTGGCGGCCCGCGTGGGGCTGCCCGCGGGCACGCCGGTCGTGCTCGGTGCCGCGGACGGGCCGCTGGGCAACGTCGGGGTCGGCGCGACCACCCCGGGCGTCGCCGGGCTGTCGCTGGGGACGAGCGGCGCGGTCCGGGTCGTCGTCGACGCCGTTCCGCCGGTCACGCGGGGCCTGTTCTGCTATGTGCTCGACGAACGGCGTTGGGTGTTGGGTGGCGCCGTGTCGAATGGCGGCAACATCGTCGACTGGCTGGCCGACACGTTGTTCGACCCGCCCCTCGGCGGCGGGGCCGCGGCCCGCGCGGCAGCCGTGCTCGAGGTGGCCGGTGCGGCGCCGCCGGGCGCCGACGGGCTGGTCATGGTGCCCTACCTCGTGTCGGAACGCGCCCCGCTGTGGGACCCGTCGTTGCCGGGCACGTACCTGGGGCTGCGGCGTCGCCACGGCCGCGCCCACCTGGCGCGTGCCGCGATCGAAGGGGTGGGAGCAGCGCTCGGAGTGATCACCGACCTGATCGACGCCGCGGTGCCGATCGACGCGGTCCACGCCACGGGAGGCACGATGCGATCGGGCCTGTGGCGTCGGGTGTTGGCCGCGACGCTGGGTCGGCCGATGACGGTCGCGAACACCGACGAAGGTTCCGCATTGGGTGCCGCCGTGTTGGGGCTGGTGGCACTGGGCGCCGCGCCCGACATCGAACAGGCCCGGCGCCTCGTGGTCGGTGATGTCGCATCGGCGTCGACCGCGGAACAGGTGCCGGATGTCGAAGCGGTCGCTGCGGAGGCGACCCGGCGCGCGATCGTCACGCTCGGTCGGCAGACGAGTCGGGTCGCCGACGCGTACGCGACCTGACCGGTGCCGCCGGGGCGCGCCCGGTTCGCCCCGACCCACCCGCAGCGGACGATCGTGGCGCCGCCGAGGTCCACTCGTGGCGGGCCTGATCGACCGCTCGGCTCAGGTCAGGGTGTTGGGGACGTGACGGTGGGGGCCGAAGTAGCCGATGTGGACCTTGCCCGTGGGCCCGTGTCGGTCGTCGTGGAAGTAGATGCGCGGGATCTGATTATTGCCGCCCTCGGCGATCTTCAGGTGGGCCTGCATCTCGACGCGGCCCGACGGCGCGACGGCCTCGTCGACGGGAAACAGACGTTTGGCGCGCAGGGTCTCGGTCGCCATGACCGTCTGCGACTCACGCATCGCGAGCTTCTTCTGGGTCGCCGGCCAGCCGAACGCGCTGCGATTCGCCCGACACCACTCCCAGAAGCCGGGACGAAAGTCGGTGTCCCGGGCGAACGCATCGAGGGCGAGCAGGCCGCGCCAGGCCGCGCGCCCCCAGGTGCCGGCTTCGATCCGTCGGTCCAGTTCGGCAAGGTCGCGGCACGCGTCGTCGGGGAGGACGATGCCGGTCAGGTACCGCTGCGCGGCCCGGGCCGCCGCGGCGAGCCCGTCGACGTCGGGCGGGGGCGCGTCGACGGCCGTCCGGTCCACCGAGGCCCCGCCCGACGTCGACCGTGCCAGCGCCGCCTGGAGCAGGTTGACTCGACCTTCGGCGTCCTCGAGGTCCGCGAGCAGCTCCAGTACCCGGTCGTCGGCAACCGAGAGCTGCTGTTCGAGGTCGGCGACGCGTGCCGCGAGCTCGGCGCGCTCGGAGTCGACCGCCTCGGGGTCGGCCTCGAGCAGCGGCCGCAGCACCGGATACTCCGCTGGTGCCCGTCGCGCCGCGATCGCCGGGGCGAGGAGCTGGATGATCGTGTGCGGCACGGCGAGGGGGTCACGCAGGACACGTTCGGCCTCGAGGTGGCGGTGCCGCGATGGATTTGGCTCGTCGGGGGACACGCCGGGGAGATACACCCGTACCGCGCCGGGCGCGACGGTGAGCTCGTCGCCCAACCGTTCGGTGAGGTCGACCCGCCCCACGGCCGAGAGCAGGTACACCGCGGCGCTGCCCGCGAGCACCCGCGCGGCGTGCACGCCTGCCGCGAGGACCTCGTTCGGGTCGACTTCGGGCGTTGCCGCGTAGACGACCAGGGGGAGATCACGGTCGGGGGTCCGCAGCAGCGAGACGAAATCGGCGATCTCGTCGGGACGCAGCGCCCGGGGGGCGGCCGTCAGGGGCACCGGGCCGCGGCGGGGGTCGATGCCGGACGTGATCAACCGGGTCGACAGTGCGGGCGCCTGCACGGTGAACGTCGAGAAGCTCCGTCGGCTGACCCGTTCACGGTCGACCCACACCGACGCCGGGCCGTGTTCGGGACGGGTCGTGATCAGCGTCGTGGTGAACCGGGTGTCGCCGTCGTCGACGTGCAGGGAGCACCGCTGGATCGAACCGGCTTCGCCCGATCCGGTGCGCACCAGGGTGTCGGCCTGGCCCGAGGCTTCGGCGACCCCCGGGGCGAAGGTCCAGTCGCCCGGGTGGTGCTTGCGCACCCACCAGGCGAACGCCGCGCGCGCCCGCTCGTGGATCCGGTCGGGGTCGTCCTGCCAGATCGCCCGGTAGAGCAATGACACCGCCGGCACCTCCTTCCGGTCGACGTGCGGGTCGGGCTTCCATCCTGGCGCGCCGGTCGGGTGCCCCCGGTCGATGGTCCCGGCGCGCGCCACGCGACCGGTCGTGCGTCGGGTGCGTGGGTGCCGACGGGTGGGGCGGCGCGGTCACTCGTCGTGCCCGGGGCCGCGCCCGGGCGACACCGATCAGCCGACGACGGTTGCGCCGCCGGGAGCCGACAGCTGAACCCAGGTCCGTCCCGGCGTCAGAGCGATCGGTGCGCCGTCGGACGCCGTGAACGTCGTGATCGCCTCGTTCGATGCCTTCGACCAGGTGCCTTCGACGAGATGACCGTCGGTGAGGACCCAGCAGGGGCCGGATCCGACCTGTTCGGCCACGTAGACGGGGTTGCCGCCCACGTCGACGTCGCCGTTGCGGTGGTAGGCGACGAACTGGACGATGACGTTCTGCGGCGCGACCTGCGTGCCGCGTTCGTCGCGGTGGGGCGTGCCCCGTTGCCAACGGGCGAAGCCCTTGCGGTTGGCGTCCCAGCGCCAGTCGACCGGTGCGCCGCGGGTCACCCCGAAGTCGACGTGGACCTCCCGCACCCGGCGTGCCCCGGCCGCGAGTGGGTCGCCTGCGGCGCGGAACGTGAAGATCGGCTCGGGTGGCCCGGCGTCGTCGGGGGCGTGCGCCCAGAGCTTCTTCGTGGACGTGTAGAGGTTGTGCGGGGCGACCTTGCCACCGACCCCGCGGCGCTGGTAGGCGCCCGGTGCGACGGTGGGTCCCACGTCGACCACCGGGGCGTTCCGGATCGCCCGGGTCACCCCGGGGTTCGCACCCGACCATCCGAGCAGGGGTCGCGACAGCGCCGAGATGATCGGGACGTCGGTCAGCCGGGTCGATCGCACCGGACCGACCGGATCGGACTGGGTCGACTGGAACACCGCGGCAAATCGCGTGACGGAACCCTCGACGCGCTCCTCGTAGACGACGTCGGCCTGGTTCAGGCCGAGCTGGGGGCGCGCGGGCGGGTCGGCGTTGTCGATCTTGATCACCAGGGCGGGGCGCTCGGTCGCGGCCACGTCGGTCGTCGGTTCACCGGTGAGCGGGGCGACGACGGTCGGCTCGGGGGCGGTCGTGGTCGTGGTCGTCGACGTGGTCGTCGTGGACCGCGGTGCGGCGGTCGGCGTGTCGGCCCCACATGCACAGCTCGCGACCACCAGACCGACGGCGATCACGACGCCGCTCACGCGCAGCACGGCGGAAGGGTGTTTCACGCCGTCGATTCTCGCAGGAGTCGCCCCGTCGGATGGGGATCCGACCGGCCGGACGGGGCGGTGAAATCGGCCACGGCGTCTTTCGCTCCGAAGCCGACGAGGTTACCATCGGTAACATGGAGTATCTGGATGTCGTGGTCGTCGGAGCAGGGCTCTCCGGAGTGGCCGCCGGGCACTACCTGAAGACCGAGTGCCCGTGGGCCGACTTCGCGATCCTCGAGGCGCGTGACGCGATCGGCGGGACCTGGGACCTGTTCCGCTATCCGGGGATCCGATCCGACTCGGACATGTACACCCTCGGGTACTCGTTCCGGCCCTGGCCTGGTGAGAAGACGATCGCGGACGGCGCCTCGATCCTCTCCTACGTCCGCGACGTCGCGGCCACCGAAGGCACCGACGCCAGGATCCGTTACCACCGTCGGGTCGTCGCCGCGGCCTGGTCGAGCGACGACGCCCGCTGGACGATCACCGTCGAGAACACCGAGACGGGCGAGACCGAGACGCTCGCCGCCGGGTTCCTGTTCTCGTGCAGCGGCTACTACCGCTACGACCGCGGCCATCAACCCGAGTTCCCGGGCGTCGACGACTACACCGGCACGTTCGTGCACCCCCAGTTCTGGCCCGACGACCTCGACCACGCCGGCAAGAAGATCGTCGTGATCGGGTCGGGCGCCACGGCGGTCACGCTGATCCCGGCGCTGGCCGAGACGGCCGAGCACGTGACGATGCTGCAGCGCTCACCGACCTACATCGTCTCGTTGCCCGAGGTCTCGCCGCTCGCCGGGCGGCTCCGTCGCCTGCTTCCCGGTCGCCTCGGCGGCACGGTCACCCGCTGGGCGCTCGCGCTGAGCACCCAGGGCCTGTACCGGTTCTCGAGGATGCGGCCCGCGCAGGTGCGCAAGGTGCTCCTGAAGGGTGTGGCCGAGCAACTGCCCGAGGGCTACCCCGTCGAAGAGCACTTCGGTCCCCGCTACGACCCGTGGGACCAGCGGCTCTGCGTCGTGCCCAACGGCGATCTGTTCCGGGCGATCTGCGACGGGCGGGCCGACGTCGTCACCGACACGATCGACACCTTCACCCCGACGGGGATCCGCACGTCGTCGGGTGCGGAGCTCGACGCCGACATCGTCGTGTCCGCGACCGGACTCGACCTGGTGTTCATGGGCGGCGTGGACCTGACCGTCGACGGTGAGACCGTCGACATCCCCGAGCACTACGTCTACAAGGGCATGATGCTCTCCGGCGTGCCGAACGCGGCCGCCGCGATCGGCTACACGAACGCCTCGTGGACCCTGAAGTGCGAGCTCACCTGTGACTACGTGACCCGCCTGTTGAACCACCTGCGCGTCACCGGCATGCGCCAGTGCACCCCGGTGCCCGACGATCCGGAGATGCCCGAGCAGTCGCTGCTGGGACTGACCTCGGGGTACGTGACCCGATCGGCCGACCGCTTCCCCAAATCCGGCACGACCTACCCGTGGCGGGTCGACCAGAGCTACCTGAAGGACTACCGGGCGACCAAGGGGCGTAGCATCGTCGACGGCGTCATGCGCTTCTCCAACCCCGACCCCGACGCCGTGAGGCCGCTCGTGTCCACTCCCGCTCCCACCGCTCCACACGACCGCTTCGAGGGCCGGGTCGCCGCGATCACCGGCGCAGGGTCGGGCATCGGCCGGGCGCTCGCGGTCGAGCTGTCGCGCCGTGGCGCGCACCTCGCCCTCAGCGACATCGACAGCGCCGGCATGGCCGAGACCGTGACCTTGTGCGAGGGGCGCGGGGTGAAGGTCACCTCCCAGGTGCTCGACGTCGCCGACCGGGCCGCGGTCGAGGCCTGGGCCGATCAGGTCGTCGCCGACCACTCGAAGGTCAACTTCATCTTCAACAACGCCGGCGTCGCCCTCGGAGCGACGATCGAATCGGAGTCCTACGACGACTTCGAGTGGTTGATGAACATCGACTTCTGGGGCGTCGTGCACGGCACCAAGGCCTTCCTGCCCCACCTGAAGGCGTCCGGCGACGGCCACGTCGTCAACCTGTCGTCGGTGTTCGGGC
>JBDZVK010000149.1:0-6914 GCA_040255725.1 Actinomycetota bacterium | reverse complement strand
TCCTGGCGGTGGGCGACGGTGACAACGACGTCGAGATGCTGACCCGTGCCGGCATCGCGGTGGCGGTGCGCGGCGGCACGGAGCGGGCGCTGGCCGCGGCCGACCATCTGATCGACGCACCCGAATCGAACGGTTGGGTCGAGATTCTCGACTTCGTCGGTGGGTGACGGAGGCTGCTCATCGCCGAGCACGCGACGAGGAACGAGCGGGCGGTGCGCGACCAGCTCATCTGGCTCGCCGCCACGATGATCTCGCTGTCGGGCATCGCGATGGCGGTCCTCCACTGACGAACTCGCGCCGGTCGCGGCGAGTCAGCCTTTGGCGACGTACCAGGCGTTCTGGTCATCGTGGGGGAGCTTCGACGTGGTCACGTCACCGAATCCGGCATCATGGAGAAGCGCTTCGGCGGCGGGACGCCCCCATGCGGCACCGAGCCCGGCGCCGCTGCGTGCCAACGACACCGTCATGCAGTGCAGCGTGGAGATCGTGTAGATGAACGGGCCGAGGGGATGGTCCACGTCGCCGGCGTGGGACCCGGAGGTGTCGATGTCCTGGGCCAGGTACACGCCGTCGTCGCGCAGGAGTCGTCGGATCCCTGCCACGACGGCGGCAGGATCGGCCTGGTCGTGCACGGCGTCGAAGGTGGTCACCAGGTCGAAGCTCCCCTCGGGCCATGGTGTCGGGAGCAGCGCCGCGTCCCCGACGACGAACTCGACGTTGTCGAGCCCGGCCGTGAACGACCGCGCGTGCTCGATCGCTTCGGTGGACAAGTCCAGACCCACGAAGCGCGACCGTGGGTGGCGGGTCGCGAGCGTCGCCAGTGCGCGTCCACGTCCGCAGCCGACGTCGAGCACGTCGATCCCCGCGTCCAGCCGCTCGGTCAGACCGGGGACGAGCGGAACGATCGCCCCTTCCAACGCGCCGATGACGGTCTGGGCGGAATCTTCTTCGAGCACCTCGTGCAGGCGGGGATAGGCCTCGTAGGGGACCCCGCCGCCTCGGGCGAAGCAGTCCACGATCCGGTCCTCGACCGCGCCGAGCACCGCGATGTACTGCGCGTACGACGCCAGGTCGGCGTCGCCGTCGGTCGTGAGCAGGTTCGCATGCGCCTCTGGCAGACGGTAGGTGCCGGCGTCGGGGTCGTGTGCCACGATCCTGCCGACTGTCATCCCGCCGAGCCATTCGCGCACGTACCGTTCGTGCTGGCCGCTGCGTTCGGCGAGTTCGGCGATGCTCAGCGGGCGGGATGCCGCCGCGAGCGCGTCGAGAAGTCCTGTGCGATGGCCGACCGACAGCAGCAGTGCCAGGCAGGCTTCGTTCAACAGTCCTACGAGTCGCTCTTCGGCGTCTGCAGGAGTCGGGTCGGTGATGGTCCACATGGGCGACGTACCCCCGGTCGATGGTGTGTCCGTGCGGCGCTGGCAGATACCAGACTGTTTGGTCTGGTTCAGATTACCGAATTGTCGGGGGATGTCAAGAGGCAAACGATTCCAACGGTAGGATGACGGGCCATAACCAACCATGCAGTCTGGAGATTGGACGTGGGCAGAGATGGCAGTGCGAACCGGGAGGCGATCCTCGACGCGGCCGAGACCGTGGTGTTGGAGCGCGGCTTCGCCGGCGCCGGAGTCGACCGGGTGATCGCCGCAGCCGCCACCACCAAGGGCGCGTTCTTCCACCATTTCCCGACCAAGCTCGACCTCGCTCGTGCACTCATCGACCGCTGGGCCGAAGGCGACCGTCGCCACCTCGAGGGCAAGCTCGCCCGCGCCGAGCAACTCGTCGATGATCCGCTGCAACAGCTCTTGGTGTTCGTCGGACTGTTCATCGAGGAGGCCGACGAGTACGCCGGGGAAATCCCCGGTTGCCTGTTCGCGTCGTTCAGCTATCAGTCGGCGCACTTCGACGAGCCGGTCCACCGGGTGCTCGCCACGTCGATGCTCCGGTGGAGGTCCGTATTGCGCGCAAAGCTGGACGACGTGTGCGCCATGCACCCGCCCCGTGTGGACGTCGACCTGGATGCGTTGGCCGATTCGGTCAATACCGTGTTCGAGGGTGCCTACGTGCTGGCTCGTGCCGTCGGTGACGGTGCCGTGGTAGGGGCACAGCTCCGCCTGCTGCGGACCAACCTGGAGTTGCTATTCGACGCCGGGTGAGGTCGCCGGGGCGATCCTGCCGGTGGCGACGGTCGCCGCGACTTCTCGATACTCACCTGGGCCGGTGTCGCGCCGGAGCCGGCGTGCCGCGACGGGCGCGACGACATCCGCTCCGTCTCGGTCGCCCGACTGGTCGCCACCGGCGGACCGAGACCGAGTCCCGCACCCAAAATGGTGGTGGTGGCGAAGAGGCGGCGGGCTGCGCCTTGATCCGCGACCAGGTGGACCGTGCGCACCAGCCCATGGTTCATCGGCCGGCCACGTCGTCGAGGTGGACCAGGCCGGCTGCGGTCGGTGCGAAGCCGCAGGCGTCGAGGTAGAAGGGCGCGAGGTCGGCGGTGAAGTCGACGTGCAGCCACTCACAGCCCGCATCCTGCGCGGCCGTCGCGGCCCGGCGGACCAGTTCGGTTCCCACGCCCTGGTGTTGCCGGTCCGGGTGGGTCTTGGTGTCGAGCAGGAACGCATGGTCGCTGCCGTCCCAGGCCACGTTCACGAACCCGACGAGTGAGCCGTCATCGGTGCGGGCCGTGACCCAGCCGACGCTGTGCGCCGACACCCGGTCCCACCATCCGGTCGCGGCCCGACCGCCGTGGGCACGAGTCAGTTCGACGAGTTCGCCATCGGTCACCGGCCCCCGCCACGCGAAGTCGAGCTGGTCGTCCATCGCCGCAGTCTCTCATCGTCGTCCGTCTTGGTATTGAGCGGCACTGACTCCGCGGAAGGTTTTGTGTTCGCCGCAGACCGGGTACCGACCAGACGTGACCGACGAAGCGAATTGGCCAACCCAGGTGTCACGATGACCTCCGACGCGCTGGTTCTCTGGCGAACCGTCGGTCTGGCTCGTCTTGGAGGGCTCGAGGCGGTCCATGTGCACCTGAACAGCACGGGACCCGGGCGGCGCTGGGGAACCAGGCAACTCAACCGCAGCCTCTTCGTCGCCCTGGTAGCCCAATTCCAAGGGTTCTGTCGTGATCTCCACGACGATGCCCTTCACGTCTACCTCGACGAGGCGAACCCTCTTCAGCGGCGGAACCTCGACACACAGCTCAGGCGGGGACGGCGACTCGACACCCATACCCCGCGTCGCTCCACGCTCGGCCACGACTTCCCTCGCCTGGGTGTGGACGTGATCGGCGGGTTGAAGCAGCACGGACGCACAGCCGAACTGCGCCTGCAATCCCTCGACCAGGTCGTGGACTACCGAATCGCGGTGACCCATGGAGACGAGACGACGACCGGGCGGATCGAAGCAGAGGGCGTTGTCCGCTCGACCAAACGGTCGTTTCAACAACACCGTCGAGCGCTCGACAGTCTGGCTGATACGACGGATCGTTTCGTGGCCGAACAGCTCGCTCGATTCATGGAGATCGAGTTCCCCTGGTGACGGAGGCCGGGATGAGCGACGAACTCGCCTACCGAGATCCGGTGGTCGCCCGCGTCGGTCAGGTCGAGTATCGGGGAACGGTTCGGGAGATCTACGGTCGCCACGAGCGACGACAGGTGGTGGTCGACCTCACGCCCGAGGTCTCGGGATACATCGTCGCCGAACCGACGACGGCCGTCTTCCCCATCGAGGAGTTGCATCTCGTCGAGGCCGCCTGACGACAACTGCCGACCCTCGTTGAAGGCGCCTGATCGTCGGTCGTCGGGCCGCTGCCTCGGACGAGGCGTGGATCGTCTTTGAACGGTTTTCGGCCTATGGGGCTGAAAACCGTGCAAAGTCGTGTTCGAGGTGCGGCGGTGGGCCGGCTCCCGACGTGCCGAGGCCGGGTCGTGCGCCCGCAGGGTCAGGAGCCGAACTGGTCGACGGTGGTGGCCAGCAGGCGGCGGGCTGCGGCCAAGGCGTCGGTGGCGCGGGGTGGGTCGAGCGGGTTGAGCGACTGCAACTCGGTGTGGTGATCGAACGCGGTCGCCAGCAGGTCGTCGAGCTCGCCGAGGCCGGCACGCAACTCGGCCGCCTCGTCGACGAGCGTGGACGGGTCGCGGGCGATCCGCTCACCGGTCTGGGCGAGGTGGATGAGTCGGCGGTTGTCGTCGCCCACCAGGGCGCGGGCGGCGTCGCTGATCCGGTCGATCCGTCGCGCCAGGCCGGGCAGACCATCCAACGCCGACTCACCGGCAACTCGGGTGGAACTGCCGGCGCGGTCCAGGGTCACGGTCGTCGCGGCGCGCAGATCGACCCGGGGGAGCGACACGACGACCGTTGCCGCAGCGGCATCGAACCACCAGTGTCCGTCCCGACGATGCGTCGACCACGGCACCTCGCGCTCGCCAACGTGCACCGCACGCGGCGGGGCCTCGCCGACGAAGCGGACCTCGACGGGACGACGGCGCAGCCACCCCCGGTAGGCGCCCTCGGCCGGACCGATCGTGACCCGGCGCTCACCGGCACGAACCCGGTGGTCGAGGCCGGTCCACACCGACCGACCGACTTCGTAGCCGGTCGAGATCCCGTCGTCCTCGTACTGTTCGTAGTGGCCGTCGGCGCCGGCAAAGGCGGTGACGGTCAGGTTCGGGAACGACGGCCCGTCGAGACGCCGGACCCCCTGCTGGGACGGCAGGACCGTGCCCGCGGGCACGAAGCGGGGGATCTCGTCGAGCAGGTAGCGCCGCTCGAACCAGCGGCCGTCGCGGTCGCGGCGGTTGTTCCCACTCCTGCCGTTGCTGTCGTCATCTCCAGCCCGCCCGGCATCGGCGTCGGCGCGGGCGCCGTGGGCCAGGTCGTACCACTCGCCGCGGGGCAGCCAGACCCGCACGGGTGCCATGGCGTCGTCTTCGTTCGGTGACGTGACCGGCGCGACGACCATGGCGTCGCCGAAGTGGTACTGCCCGGACGCCTCGTACGCAGCGGCAGCGTCGGGGTACTCGTGGTACATCGGCCGCACGATCGACAGGCCGGTGTCGACGCCCTTGCGGGCCTCGGTGTAGAGGTAGGGGACGATCTCGTAGCGGTGCCGGATCGTGGCGATCATCACGTCGCGGAACGGGTTCGGGTACTCCCAGACACGCCGCTCCAGGAACGCGTCGAGCGACCCGTGGGTGCGCAGCACGGGCGAATACGCGCCGAACTGGATCCACCGGGTGTACAGCTCGGCGTCGGGTTCGGACTGGAAGTGCCCGCCGATGTCGTGGCTCCAGTAGCCGTAGCCCACGTTCGCCGCGGTCGCGGTGAAGGCGGGCTGGAAGGCGAGGGACTCCCAGGTGGCGTAGGTGTCGCCAGAGAATCCGAGCGGATACCGGCCCGCGCCCAGCCCACCCCAGCGGCTCAGGAAGATCGGTCGGCGTCTCGGGCGACGCCGCGCCTGGTCGTCCCAGTGCAGCAGGTTCAGCCAGGCGAGCGGGTCGAGCCCGGGGACCGGGGTGTCCGAACCCTGCTGCCAGTCCATCCACCACACATCCACCCCGCGGTCCTCCTCGGGGTGGTGCAGCAGACGGAAGTACGCGTCGACGAACGCCGGGTCGGTGATGGCGAAGGGGATCCGGTCGGTGGTCGCCGGGTCCAGACGAAGCGCGGCGCACATGGCGGCGAACTGGTCCTCGTGGGCGCCCACGCCGTCGGCGGGGTGCAGGTTGAGCGCGACGCGCAGGCCATGGTCTCCCAGCGCGGCGAGCGTCTCGTCCGGGTCAGGGAACAGGTCGCGGTCCCACGAGTAGCCCGTCCAGCCGAGCCGGTGCCAGTCCATGTCGATCACCAGCACGTCGACGGGCACGTCGTAGCGGTCGAAGGCGTCGGTGAGCTCGAGCAGGTCGCGGTCGGTGTAGGGGTAGTAGCGGCTGTACCAGTAGCCGAACGCGTAGCGCGGCGGCAGGGGCTGGGG
Source organism: Actinomycetota bacterium (assembly GCA_040255725.1). GTDB lineage: Bacteria > Actinomycetota > Acidimicrobiia > Acidimicrobiales > Iamiaceae > JAFDWI01. The sequence continues at coordinate 940 of JBDZVK010000149.1, read as the reverse complement.
CCCGAAGAGCTGGGACGCCGCTCGCAACGCGGCCTTGTGGTCGTTGCCGTACGCGAATAGGTACAGGTCCCGTCGCTCGCCGGTGGCGCGGGGCACGGCGCGTGGTCGGGCGGCGGCGCTGCGGCCCGGTCGGGACTCCACGAGCACCCCCGTGGAGTCGTCGACCACGACCCAACCGTCACGCGACACCAACCCCGGCTCCAGCGGCTGTTCGTCCCAGGCGTTGACGACGCCCGTGGCGGGATCGAAGTCGACGAAGCGCGGGGTCGTGTTGCCCTTCCATCCGTCGAGGGTGCGGACGGTGCCGCCCAGGTTGCCCCGGTCTCGTTTCCCGTGGCGCCAGGTGACGGTGCCGTCGCGGGTGGCGATGACAGCGGACAGCGAGCGGGAGGTGAAGGGCCGGGTGCAGTCGGCGCACGTCACGCGCACCGCGCCGGTGTCGACGACGAGCGCCATGCCCTCGGTGCGGGCGGTGAACCGGGCCGGTTCGAAGCGACGGTTCACCACGTCGAGCGTGGGTCGGTCCTCGAAGGCGGCGTCGTCCGCGTACTCGATGCGCACCAACCGGTCGGCCAGCACGGTCACCCGCACGTTGCGGTGGGTGACGCTCTGGCTGGGGCGGGCGGCGGGGTCGGGGTCGGCGGCGGGCGCGGTCACGGTGCCGAACACCGTAGGTCGGGGTACGGCTCGGGCCGGAGCGGGCACGGTGCCCGCCCCGGCCAGGGTGGTCGGGGCGTCAGCTCGCGTCGCTGCGGATGGCCGACACCTCGAACTCGAGGGTGACCTTCTCGCTCACCAGTACGCCGCCGGCCTCCAGGGCGGCGTTCCAGTTGACGCCCCAGTGCTTGCGGTTGATGGTCGTCGACCCTTCGAGGCCGAGGCGCAGGTTGCCGTAGGGGTCGACGGCGGTGCCGTTGTAGTCGAAGTCGACGGTCACCGG
>JBDZVK010000148.1:2123-6925 GCA_040255725.1 Actinomycetota bacterium | reverse complement strand
GCCGCGCGGGTCGAGGGGCTGCTCGAGATGGTCGGGCTGCCCGGGTACGGCTCCCGCCGACCCGACGAACTCTCCGGTGGGCAACAACAACGTGTCGCCCTGGCCCGTGCGCTCGCACCCGAACCGGCCGCGATCCTGCTCGACGAGCCGTTCTCGGCGTTGGACACCGGCCTGCGGGTCGAACTGCGTGAAGAGGTCTGTGGCCTGCTGCGTCGGCTGGGCACGACCACCGTTCTGGTCACCCACGACCAGGGCGAGGCGCTGTCGCTGGCCGACCACGTCGTGATCCTGCGGGCGGGCGAGGTCGTCCAGGCCGGACCCCCCGAAGCGGTCTACGCGCGGCCCGTCGACGCCGCGACCGCCGATCTGCTCGGCGACGTGGTGCTGTTGCACGCCGCACCCGACTCGAACGCGTCGATCGCCGACTGCGTGTTCGGCAAGGTCGACATCGACGCCTGCCCGGCGGGGTGCGCGGACGGTGGCGAGTGCCTGGTGGTGCTGCGCCCCGAACAGCTCTCACTGCACGAAGAGGGGATCCCGGCGACGGTGATCTCGACCAGCTTCTTCGGTCACGACGCCATGGTGCGCCTCCGGGTCGACGGGCTCGACGAGCCGCTGCTGGTCCGCACCCTCGGCGAGTTGCCCGAGGTGGGCGGCCGCGTGCACGTGGGGATCGCGCCCGGCACGGTCGCCCGCGCCGTGCCACTTCCCGACGCGGCGTCGGTCCCGACGCCCGCCTGAGCGCGCCCCGCACGGCGGCCCGCTCGCCGGGCCGCACCGGCGCGCCGTCAATCGAGTTGGGCGAGGGTGCGGCGCGCCAGGATCGCCGCGGGAATCGCCGCGAGCAGGATCAACGTCACCCCGAAAGGCGCGGCCGCGGTGAAGTCGAGCACCTCACCGTTGGTCGTCGCCCACAACGCGGTCGACAACGTGTCGACGCCAGTGGGGTGCAACAACAGCGTGGTCGTGAGCTCCTTCTCGACCTCGATCAGCACCAGCAACGCGCCGACGGCGATCCCGGGGAGTGCGAGCGGCAAGGTGATCCGCAGCGTCGACGACAACGGCGTGTCGCCCAGTGACCGCGCCACCCGCTCGTGGTCACGCGCCGCGCGGGCCAGGCCCACGTACTCCGAGGAGACCGCCAGGGGCAGGAACATGATCACGTACGCGATCACCAGCATCGTCGAGGTCAGATACAGCGGGTGGAGCCAGTTCACCCCCACGTACACCAGCGACAACGCCAGGATCGCCCCGGGAAGCGAATGCGCGATCCAGATGCCGCGCTCGGCCAGCGCCGACAGCATCCCGGGATACCGCGCCGCGAGGTACGCGATCGGAAAACCGACGACGATCGCGACGACCGCGGCCGCCAGGCCAAGCCGCGTGGTCGTGAAGGTCACCTGGCCCAACTCGGCCCAGGGAATGCCAGGCCCGTCCGCCCCGAAGGACCGGACCAGACCGGTGATCGACGCATACGCCGGCACCCCGAGCGCGGCGAGCACCACCACGACCGACCCGGCAAGAGCGACCGGACCGGCACCGCCCAGCGACCAGCGCCGCGGCGGACGCGGCGTGCCTGCGCCGGTCCGTGCCGGCCGGACCCGCCCCCGGACCACCGCGTCGACGGCGATGACGATCACCGACAGAGCCGCGAGCACCACCGACAGCGCCCGGGCCGCGTCGGGATCGCCGAACACGGTCATGCGTTGCACGATCGCCGTGGTGAGCGTCGGGAAGCCCAGCATCTGCAACGCGCCGAACTCGGCGAACATGTGCAGCGCGACGATGAGGCCCCCCAGGGCGATGGCCGGTCGGAGATGCGGCAGGGTGACGCGCAGGAACGTCCCGACCGGGCCGTGGCCGAGCGACCGGGCCGCCTCTTCCTGAGCCGGGTCGATGCCGCGCAGCGCCGCCACCGCCGACAGGAAGATGTACGGGTAGGTGGCCAGCGTGAGCACCAGCACCGCACCGCCGTAGCCGAACAGCGCCCGCGACTGCGGAGCGAACCGCAGGCTGAGCGCCACCCAGGTGTAGGAGCTGACGAACCCCGGTACCGCCAGGGGCAGCACGAACAGCACCGTGAAGAGCCGCCGGAACACCAGGTCGGTGCGGACCACCAACAGCGCGAGGCCCACGCCGAGGACGGACCCGGCGATCGACACCCCGAGCGCGAGTTCGATCGTGTGCCACACCAGCTCGGGCACGCCCGGCTTGGTGAACTCGTCGTAGATCAGACCCGGCGACACGCCGTGCTCGACGATCAGGTAGACGAACGGCGTGAGCGACGCTGCCGCGACCCCCAGCGAGACGACCGAGGTGAGCACCGGTGGCCTGGCGCGTCGACCGCGACCGCGGGTGGCGGTCGCGTTCGACGTCGGTCCGGGCGCTTCGATCGTGCTCGACATGCCCGATCAGTCTGCCCTGGGAGAGACCGGGGTCCGGATCAGTTCATCCCGACCTGCTCCATCAGGGAGATGGCCTCGTTCAGGTTGGCGAACTTGGCCTGGTCGAACTCGGGCGCAGCCAGCGAATCGAGCTTGGGAAGTCCGGGGATCTCGCTGTTCACTCCCTTGGCGGCGGGGAACTGGCTGGCGTCCGCCGAGGCGATGATCTTCTGGCCGCCGTCAGCGCTCACGAGCCACGAGACGAACTTCTGAGCCGCTTGCTGGTGCTTGCTGGCCGCGAGGACCCCGGCGCCGGAAGCGAGGAGCAGGCCGCCGGCGTCGGGCTCGGAGAAGTAGTGCAGCTTCGACGAGAGCTTGTCGGCGCCGCCTTCGGACTGGGCCAGGATGTACCAGTAGTAGTGGTTCGTCAGACCGAACGCGTGCTGGCCGGCCTCGACGGTGTCACGGATCTTGCCGTTCTTGTGCTCGTTGACCCCGTTCTGCTTCACGGCCTTCAGCCAGTCGAGGGTCTTGTCCTCGCCGATCGTGTCGATCAGGTAGCTGACCGTGCCGGGGAAGCCGTCGGAGGTCGCGTACGCGAACTTGCCCTTCCACTCGGGTTCGGACAGGTCGAGGATCGACTTGGGCAGTTCGTTCTCGGTGATCTTCGACGGGTTGTAGATGATGACCCGCACCCGGGCGGCATAGGGCGCCCAGTCACGCGTCGAGGGCACCAGGCGGGGGTCGAGCCCGTCGAGGTCGGCAGCGGGAACCTTCGACAGCAGGCCTTCCTTCGCGAGCCGCGCGATCGGGCCCGGGCCTTCCGACAGGTAGACGTCGGCCTTGGTGCGTGGGCCCTCGGTCGTCACCTGGCCGGTCATCTCCGCGTCTTCACCGGCGCGGATGTCGATCTTGATGCCGGTCTTCTCGGTGAACGCCGATGCCAGGGTCTCGACGAGTTCCTTGTGCATCCCGGTGTAGACGGTGATGGAGCTGGTCTTCGCGGCCGTCGAGGTCTGGCCGCCGGTGTCGCCGGCCTCGGTGTTCGACGACGAGGAGCAGCCGACGAGCGCCGCGGTGACGGCGAGCGTGCAGGCGATCGTTGCGATTCGCCGGAGTGGAGCAGCCATTCGGTTGGGACCTTTCGGTTGACGGACCGTCGCGGCACGCTCGCCGTTCCGGCTGTAAGGGAACCCTTACACACTAGGGGAACGGTACCTGCTCGATGCAAGGTGGGTGCCTGTTCGAGCATTCGTGCCCCAGTGCCGGTGCCGGTGCCCGCGTCACCCGGGTGGTGAAGCCCCGGCCGCGTCACCACCGGGCGTGCTCAGCCGAGTCGCTCCCGGTAGCGGTGTGCGTCCGCTTCGCCGAACGCGCACAGCAGCACCGACGTGAGGTCCGTGGACACCGTCGACAGCGTGGCGACCACGAGGTCGGCCGCCGCGTCCTTCGGGTAGCCGTACACCCCGGTCGAGATCGCCGGAAAAGCGATCGACGCGGCGCCGAGGTCGTCGGCGACCTCGATGCTGCGCCGGTAACACGATCGCAGCAGATCCGCCTCGCCCCGCCCACCGCCGTGCCAGACCGGGCCGACGGTGTGGATCACCCAGGTGCTCGGCAGATCGTAGGCCCCGGTCGCCTTCGCGTCGCCGGTGGCACAGCCACCCAGGGTGCGACACTCGGCGAGCAGTCCGGGACCGGCGGCACGGTGGATCGCCCCGTCGACACCGCCCCCGCCGAGCAGGGACTCGTTGGCGGCGTTGACGATCGCATCGACCGCGAGCGTGGTGATGTCCGCGGTGACGACCTCGATCGCCGGCGCCGTCACGGCAGCACGTGGGTCGTCACGCCTGAGAACGCGCCGACCTGGCCCGGGTGCAGGTGGCCGATGTAGCCGCCGGCATACCCGGAGAAGTCCCAGCCCGGCGGCAGCGTCGTCGTGCGGACGTGGACCGGGTCGTTCCAAGCGGGTTTCGGGTGCGCGCCGGTCCAGACCATGAAGGTGAACGTCCGGTCCACGACGCGGGCGCAGACGTGCCACGGTGACGGAACCATCGGCGCCGCGCTCCCGATGAGTGACCCCACGACCGGTGACAGGTCGAAGTTGGCGATCTGGGTGAAGGGATGCGCGGTGTCGAGCGAGTTCCAGACGTGGACGTTGAACATCCAGATGCCCGCGAAATAGACGTTCTGGGTGACCGTGACCGCCTTGACCCCCTTGCCGTCGGCGGTCGCCGGAGCGATCCGCATCGCCACCCCCGGTTGCAGCAGACCGGGTCTCGTCTCACCGGCGACGATGTTCCAGGTCATGCAGGCCTCTTGATCGGCGGCGAACTTCGAGTCGGGGTACCAGAACACCTCGCGGACGTTCGTGTCCCACGTCGGCGTGCCGGGGAGGGCGAACAGGCCGGTCCGGCT
>JBDZVK010000148.1:0-2023 GCA_040255725.1 Actinomycetota bacterium | reverse complement strand
CATGGGCTTCTACGGCGACCAGGTGTTGCCACGGGTCATCGACCTCATGCTGGGGGGACAGAAGCTCGGTGCACTGCGTGCCCGCGCCATGGAGGGCCTCGCCGGAGACGTGCTCGAGATCGGCTTCGGATCGGGCACCAACGTCCCGTGGTATCCCGCCGGGGTGCAACGGGTGGTCGCGGTCGACCCGGCGTCGGTCGGGCGCAAGCTCGCCGCGAAACGCCTCGCGGCCTCGCCGGTCACGGTCGACTTCGCCGACCTCGACGGCGACCGGATCGACCTTCCGGACGCGTCGATGGACGCGGCGTTGAGCACGTTCACCCTTTGCACCGTGCCCGACGAAAAAGCGACCCTCGGCGAGATCGCACGGATCCTGCGCCCCGGGGGTCGGATCCATTTCCTGGAACACGGACGCTCCGACGATGACCGGGTGGCCGCCCGCCAGGAGCGCTTCGACGGCATCCAGCAACGCATCGCCGGCGGGTGCCACCTCACCCGTGACCACGCGGCGGTCCTCGCCGACGCCGGCTACGTCGACATCGAGTGCGTGAACTTCACGATCGCCGGACCGGCCACGATGAGCTTCATGTACGCCGGCTCGGCCCGCCGACCCGACGCCCCCGCGGGCGGCTGAGCGTCCGGCGGGCACGGCCGGGTCGGGCCCGAGCACACCCGGCCGGTTCAGGCGTCGAGCACCCGCAGGGGATGGACGCCGTCGACGTAGCCGATGAAGGGCGGGTGGATGTTGTAGCCGAGGAGTTCGCGGAGCCGCTCGGGCAGGTCCCGTACGACGTCACGGGGAACGGCGAGGACGTGGTTCTCCTGCGATCGGAGCCAGCCCACGACGTACTCGAGGATGACGCCGAGACGGCGCCCGTCGGTGCGGTTCGCCCCACCGTGGTGCCACAGGCTGCCGTGGTAGAACAACACCGATCCCGCCGGCATCGTCGCCGGCACCGCCAGTGCCGCGTCGGGTGGCTCCGCGGGATCACGGGCGTGGCTGCCCGGGATGACCATCGTCGCGCCGTTCTCGACGGTGAAGTCGTCGAGCGCCCACATCGTGTTGACCACGACCTCGGGATGCGGCCAGGTGAGTGGGTAGATCAGGTCGTCGCGGTGCAGCATCTGCGCCGCCTCACCGGGACCGATGTCGATCCCCACCGGGGCCGAGAGCTGGTACGACGGGCCGAGCACCGCGTCGAGCACGCCGAGCACCCGCGGGTCGGTGGCGAGGGCGTCGAACCCGCGCACCTTCGCGAACAACGCGTAGATGCGACGCGTCGCGTGCCCCTCGAAGTCGTTGCGTCCCTCCGGGGTCCGGGCGCGGTGCGGCGCGAGTTCGTCACGCAGCGCCGCGACCGTGCCGTCGTCGAGGAACCCCTCGACGACGGTGCATCCCACCCGGTGCATGCCCGCGACGATCTCGTCGACCGTCGCGTCGGAACCGAGGCGGGGGATCTCATCCATCGCCTCGAAGGGTACCGGTTGTGTCGAGGGGCCGACCGCGGGGCGTGCCACGCCGCGGGTCCCGCGTGACCGGTCGTCGGCGAGCCGGGTCGTCGCCGGACGCGGAAACGGTGCGCACGGGACCTCACCCGGGCCGGGCGACGACGGCGGCTCACACGGGAACGATGATCTCGGCGGAGTCGTTCGCGGGACGGTTGACCAGCGTGGCGACCTCGTCGGCGACGAGCAGGTCGTCGGCCGCCGGCGCCAGGAGCCGGGCCGCTTCGGCCTCGTCCAGCGGCGTCGGCGCGAGCCACGTCTCCCAATCGGCCCGCGCCACGACGACGGGCATCCGGTGGTGGATCGGCGTCATGAACCGGTTCGCGTCACCGGTGAGGATCGTGAAGGTCCGCAGTGGCCGCTCCTCGGCGTCGTACCAGGTCTCCCACAACCCCGCCAGGGCGAGCGGCGTGCGGTCAGGCGTGTGGATGTGGAACGGGGTCTTCGCCCGCTTCGCGTCGGGCGCCCCCTCGGCGGGTTTCGCCCACTCGAAGAACCCGTCGACCGGCACCAGACA
>JBDZVK010000147.1:0-6934 GCA_040255725.1 Actinomycetota bacterium | reverse complement strand
CTGCGGACCTTCGCGCTGGTGTACGCGCGCGGCCGTTTCGGCCTCGGCCAGGCGAGCGCGTCGGCGCTGATCCCGATCCTCGGCGGTGGCGCGGTCGTCGGGGTGCTCGTGGGCGGGCGCCTCGCCGACCGGCTGCAGCGCCGCGGCCGCCGCGCCGCGCGGGTGATGGTCGGCGCGGCGTGCCCGGTCATCGCCGCCGCGATCCTCGTGCCCGGCTTTCTCCTGTCATCCCTGGTGCCCGCGGTCGTGCTGTTCACGGTGGCGGGTGTCGCGCTCGGCGCGGCCAACCCGGCGATCGACGCGGCCCGCCTCGACATCATGCCGTCGTGGCTGTGGGGACGGGCCGAGTCGGTTCGCACGGTCCTGCGCACCGGCGGTGAGGCCATCGCGCCGGTCACCTTCGGCGCCTTCGCCGGCTGGTTCGCCGGTCCGTCGGAGCAGGGATTGCAGGTGACGTTCATGATCATGCTGGTGCCGCTGGCGATGAGCGGCGTGGTGCTGTGGCGGGCTCGCCGCAGCTACCCCGGCGATGCCGACGCCGCCTCGCAGGGGCGCTCCGACGGCGCCGGGCGCGCGGCGTCGGATCCGTCCGCCGAAGAGGGGTGAACCCCGATCAGTGGCGCGGGTCCGTCGGTTCGGACCTGCTCGCGGCACGAATCGATACCGTGGCCGGCCCGGCCGATCGTCCCTGTCCCACCCCCTCGGTACCATCCGTTCACCGGTCGATCGCCCCGGCTCCGGTCGGGCTTCGCCACCGCTCCGCCGACGAGGGACGCCGTCACATGAAGATCATCCACACCAGCGACTGGCATCTCGGTCGGTGCTTCGGACCGATGTCGCTGCGCGGCGACCAGGAGGCATTCTGCGACTGGTTCGTCGATCTCGTGCGTGACGAGACGGCCGACCTCGTGGTCATCGCCGGCGATCTGTACGACCGGGCGATCGCCCCGAACGAGTCGATCGGGTTGTTCCGCGACACGATCGGACGCCTGCTCCGCACGGGGACGGTCGTGGCGGCCATCACCGGCAACCACGACGGCGCAGACCGGGTCGCCCCCTACGCCGAACTGCTCGACCTGAGCCGGTTCTACCTGCGCGGCGGCTACGACCGGGTCGGGTCGGTGATCACCCACCGGTTCGCCGACGGGCCGCTCGACATCGTGCTGCTCCCCTATCTCGACCCGCGCGCCGCGCCCGACGAGTTCGGCGTGCCCGCGGGCAGCGAAGTCGACACCGGGCCGGGCGTGCCCGCGGGCAGCGTCGACGATGACCCGCGACCCGTGCCCGCGGGCAGCGTCGCTGATCCCGAGCACGTCGTGCCCGCGGGCACGGGACGCGATGGGCACGACCTGGTTGCCCGGCGGCAGGGCCGCACCCACCAGTCGGTGCTCGAGTCCGCTGCCGACGCCGCCCGGGCGGCCTGTCGGAGCCCGCGGTCGATCGCCGTCGCCCACGCCTTCGTCACCGGCGGCACCGAAAGCGATTCCGAGCGAGCGCTGGTCGTCGGAGGGACCGGCGCGGTCGACGCCGGCGTGTTCGACGGGTTCTCGGCGGTCGCGCTCGGCCACCTGCACCGACCCCAGCGCATCGGGAGCGACGACCGGCTCGCCTATTCGGGCACGCCACTGGCGTATTCGTTCTCCGAAGAGCACGCCAAGTCGGTGCGGATCCTCGATCTGGGTGCCACCGGTTCGCTCGCCGCGGCCACGGTACCCGTGCCCGCGGGCAGGCCGGTCCGCACGCTCACCGGCACCATCGACGAGCTGCTCGACCCGGCGTCGCACCCCGACGCCCACGGCGCGTTCGTACGGGCGATCATCACCGACCGCGACACCGTGCTCGACGCCAAGTCCCGACTGGCCGCGGTCTACCCGATGGTCGCGGAGATCCAGCTCCGCCCCGACGGATTGCCACCCGAGCAGCTCGCCGCCGGGGTTGCGGTGCCGAGCAAGCGCCGTGCGCCCATCGAGACCGTCGAGGAGTTCTGGGAAGCCGTCGAGGGTTCCGCGCCCGAGGGCCCACTCGGCTCCCTGCTCGTGGAAGCCACGACCCGTGCCACCGAGGCGGTGACCGCATGAAACCGATCCACCTGTCGATCACCGCGTTCGGCGCGTATCCCGACACCGTCGAGGTCGACTTCGCCGCGCTCGCCCCGCGGGGCCTGTTCCTGGTCAGCGGGGAAACCGGCACCGGCAAGACCACGATCTTCGACGCGATGTGTTGGGCGCTGTACGGGACGATGCCGAGCAAGCAGGCCCACGAGGTCCGCTCGGATCACGTCGACGACGCCACGCGTTGCGAGGTCACCTTCACCTTCGAGTCCGGCGGGGCGCGCTACACCGTCACCCGCAACCCCGAACAGCTTCGGCCGTCCGCGCGGAATCCGGAACGTACGGTGAAGGAGTCCGCGGCGGCAACCCTGGTCCGCGTCGACGGCGCGCAGACCGAGCTGGTCGCCGACAAGGTGTCCGAGGTCGCCCGTGCGTGTCAGGAGATCATCGGCCTCGACGGCACCCAGTTCCAGCGCGTGATCCTGCTTCCCCAGGGCGAGTTCGACCAGTTCCTCGTCTCCGGAACCAGTGGCCGGGAGGAGATCCTCGAGCGCCTTTTCGGTGGAGAGATCTACGACCGGATCGTCGAGGAGCTCAAAGCGATCCGTGACGCAACCGCGAACGACGTCGGCGACGCCGAGTCGGCGATCGCCGAGAAGCTCGATGTGGCCCGCAACCACGTTGCCGAAGCCGACCGGGCGCTGACCGCGGAGCCTGAGCGGACCCGTCCTGGAGAACCGGTCGGCGGCGAGGAAGCCACCAGCGGTGTGCCCCCGGGCAACCGAGAAGATCCCGACGTCGATGGCGACGAGGGTTCCGACGACGAACCGCTCGACCGGGAACAGCTCGGCGCCGCCCAGGTCCGATTGACCGCCGCGCTTCAGAGCTGCCGAGCCGAACTCGAGTCCGCGGCCGAACGTCGGACCCGTGCCCAGAGCGCACACGACGCCGCGTGCACCGGCGCGCACCGTTTCGACCGGGCCGGCGCGTTGCGGGCCGAGCTGGTCGAGCTCGACGGCGAGCGCGAAAAGGTCGAATCCGATCGGCTCGCCGCGAGTAGGTCGGAGAAAGCCCGTCCGATCGTCGTCGCGGCCGACGACCTTGCTGCCGCCGAACAGCTCCACGGCGAGGCGGTCGCAGCGCGCGACCAGCGGAGCAAGGTGGTCGTCGAGGCACTGACCGCCCTCGAAGCACCCACCGCGGATCTGTCGCCTCTCGCCCTGCACCGCCAGGTTTCCGACCTGCGCGCCGAGCACGCGGCGGCGAATCAGAAGCTGGAAGGTCGCCGGCTCGCCGACGAGTCGGTCGATGCCGCAACCAAGGCCCGGGACGACCTCGTCGCCCGCCTCGAGACGGCCGTGGCAGACCGGCTGGCCGCCGCGACCCGAACCGCGGAGATCGACGCGCGGCTCCCCGACCTGCGAGCCGCAGCGGTCGACCCCGACGTCCTGCGCGCCGAGATCGACACCGCGGAGCGACTCGTCGAGGACCGCACGGACCTCGACGCGCTCGAGGTCGAATCCGTTCCCCTCAGCGAGCAACGCGCCGCGGCGGCCGAGAAGCACCGCAACCTGCTCCGGGCCTTCACCGAGACCCAGGCACCACGGCTGGCGAAGACCCTCGAAGACGGCGAGCCGTGCCCGGTTTGTGGCAGCACCGACCATCCCGGGCCCGCCACGGCGGGTGATCTGCGGGTGGTCGATTGGGACGAGGTCGCCGAAGCTGCCGGCCACCACGGCGAGGCCGACGAGAAGCTGCGGAAGCTGGAATCACGGATCACCGAGCTGCGAGCGCGCCTCGGTGACGACGTTGCCACCGAGGCCGGCGCGCTCCGGAAGCGTGTCGATGCCAAGAAGGACGAACTCGACCGGGCGACGGCCGCCGCGGCAACCATCGGTGCCCTGGAGAACGAACGGAACAAGCTCAGCACCGACCTGGATCGACTCACGACCGGTACCGGAAGGCTCGAGGCGTCGCGAGACCAGGCGGTCGAGACGCTCGCTCAGGCCGTCGATGCGGCTCGTTCCGCCGCCGAGGAAGCCGCCGGGCTCGATGTCGAGGACCTCGATCGTCGTGCGGTGCACCTGGAGCGACTCGATGCGGCGCTCGATGGCTACGACGGTCTCATCGATGCGGTGGCGAGCGCCGCGACACTTCTCGAGGCCCGGCGAGCCGACCTCTCCAAGCACCTCGGTGACAGCGAACAGGCCGATGCCACCGCCGCGAGAGCGGTGCTGTGGACCCCTGAGCAGGAGCAGGCCGCGCAGGTCGCTGCCAGGAAACACCAGACCGCACATGACACCGCCGCCGGCGCCCTGAAGGCGCTCCTCGACGAAGGCGTCCCCCCGGACCGGCCCGATGTCGACGCCGCCGAGGCGGCACTCGCCGCGGCAGACAGCGAGAAGAACCGTCTCGAGTCGCTGGCGGCCACCGTCGACGTCAACGTGCGTGGCCTCACCGCCGCGCTCGAGCGCTGCGACCGTCTGGATGCGGGAAGCGCCGAGTTGCGCACCCGTGCCGAGGTCGCGGCCCGGGCCCACCAGGTGTGTGCCAAGGGCGGGCCGGTGGTTCCGGTGGCGCTGAAGCGCTGGGTGCTGGCCCACGAACTCGACCGGATCACCGCCGCCGCGAACGTGCACCTGGCAGCCATGACGAACGGGCGGTACGCGCTGCACCGTCTCGAGGACCAGCACGACGGCCGACGGGCCTTCGGGCTCGATCTCGAGGTCGACGACATCAACACCGGACGGTCCCGTTCGACCAGGTCGCTTTCGGGCGGCGAGCAGTTCCAGGCTTCCCTCGCCCTGGCGCTCGGGCTCGCCGACGTGATCAGTCACGGCGGCACCGCCGGTGGTCAGACCTTCGAAGCCTTGTTCGTCGACGAAGGGTTCGGGTCGTTGTCGCCCCGCGCGCTCGACGACGCGGTCGAGACCCTGACCGGGTTGCAGCACTCGGGACGGATGGTCGGCGCGATCACCCACGTCGAGGCCATGAAGGACGTGCTGCACGTCGGCATCGAGGTGACCCGGCGCGACGACGGCCGGGGTTCGACCCTCACGGTCGCCTACTGATGGCGGAAGACGGGTGGACCTCGTGGAGATCACAGGATTCTCGTGCCCGCGGGCACGACACCCACCGACACCCGGATGCCGCCCGAAGTCGGAAAGGCGCGGGACGTCGTTGCCGGCGATCCCCCTGGCGACCAGCACCGCCGGTGCCGGTGTGGCATCGTGTGGCCAGGGGAAAACCGATGAGCCGCTCGCGGCAAAGGGGACGTGCACCATGTTCGACACCGTGATCAAAGGTGGCACCGTCGTCGACGGGACCGGCGCCGCGCCGAAACCCGCCGACGTGGCCGTGACCGACGGCGTCATCGTCGAGGTCGGCGAGGTGACCGGTCGGGCAACCCGCACGATCGACGCCGACGGGATGCTGGTGACGCCCGGCTGGGTCGACGTGCACACCCACTACGACGGCCAGGTCACCTGGGACGACGCGATCGAACCATCGGCATCCAACGGCGTGACCACCGTGGTCATGGGCAACTGCGGCGTCGGGTTCGCCCCGGTCCGGCCCACCGACACCGACGCGTTGATCGACCTGATGGAAGGCGTCGAGGACATCCCCGGCAGCGCATTGAGCGTCGGGATGCCGTGGGGGACCTGGGAGAGTTTCGCCGAGTACCTCGACGTGCTCGGTGCCCGCCGGTACGCGGTCGACGTCGCCGCGCAGGTCGCCCACGGCGCGGTGCGGTTCTACGCGATGGGCGAGCGCGGCGCGGCGAACGAAGACGCCACCGCGGACGACCTCGAGGCGATGTCGCGCCTGGTCGAGGAAGCCATGGTCGCCGGGGCGGTGGGGTTCTCGACCTCGCGGACGATCGGCCACCGGGCGCGCTCCGGTCGGCCCGTCCCCGGCACCTTCGCCGAAGCCGACGAGCTGCTCGCCCTCGGCGACGCGTTGCGCCGGGCCGGGCACGGGGTGTTCGAGGCGATCGTGTCGGGGACGATCGGCGAGTTGCGCGCGCTCGGTGGCGAGCGCGCGAAACCCGTCGAGGAGATCCCGATGCTCGAGGAGGTGTCGCTCACCAGCGGTCGCCCGGTCACCTTCACCACCGCGCAGCTCTTCGAGGATCCGGACCACTGGCGGCTCATGCTCGACGCGGCCGCCGCCGCGAACACCCGCGGCGCCGACCTGCACCCCCAGATCATCCCGCGGTCGGTGACGATCATGACCAGCCTCGACACCTACCACCTGTTCATGGCCCGACCGACCTACCGCAAGATCAAGCACCTTCCCCTCGCCGAGCGGGTGGCCGAGATGCGCCGCCCGGAGGTGCGCCAGGCGATCCTCGCCGAGGACGACGGCGGCGCCGACCCCGAGGACTTCTCCGAGATGATCACCAAGGTGTTCGTGCCGGGCCTGCTGCTCACGTTCCCGTTGACCGAACCGGTCGACTACGAGCCCGACCTGTCGACGTCGGTGTTCGCCCGGGCGACCGCTGCGGGGGTCGACCCGGTCGAGTACATGTACGACCTGCTGCTCGAGGACGACGGCCGCGCGTTCTATGCGCTGCTGGGGTCGAACTTCGTGGGCGGCACGCTCGACGCCTGCCGCGAGATGCTGCTCGCCCCGCACACGGTCACGGGCCTGTCCGACGCCGGTGCGCACGTGAACCTGATCTCGGACTGTTCCGCGTCGACGTTCCATCTCACCCACTGGGCCCGGGACCGCACCGCAGGCGAGCGCCTGCCGGTCGAGTTGCTCGTCCACAAACTCACCGGCGCGAACGCCGCCCTGTACAACTTCGCCGACCGGGGCGTGCTCGCACCCGGCAGGCGGGCCGACGTGAACGTGATCGACTTCGATGCACTGAAGATCCA
>JBDZVK010000146.1:0-7003 GCA_040255725.1 Actinomycetota bacterium | reverse complement strand
ATGGTCGCCGGGCTGCTGGAGCCCACCGGCGGCGACGTGGCGGTCGCCGGCTGGCCGGTCGGCGAGGTACCGGCTCGGGCGACCACGTCGTTCCTGCCCGACGACCCGGTCCTGTACGACGACCTCAGTGTCCGTGAACACGTCGAGTACATCTCACGGCTGCACGGCGGCAACGGATTCGACGGCTACGCCGAAGACATCGCCGAGCGGTTCAAGATCGACGACCGCCTCGACGACCTGCCGGCACGCTTCAGCCGCGGCTTGCGCCAGAAGACGTCGCTGCTGCTGGGCATCGCCCGTCCGTTCTCGGTCCTGCTGGTCGACGAGCCCTTCGTCGGGCTCGACGCTCCGGGCAAGAACACCCTGCTCGACCTGCTCGACGAGGTCCACGCTGATGGCGCGGCGGTGGTCGTGGCCACCCACGACCCCGAGTTCGTCGAACGGGTCGACCGATCGGTGGCCCTGCGCGACGGCGAGAAGGTCTTCGACGGCCAGGCCTCGGTGTCAGAGGTGCTCGCCCTGGTGTCCACCTGACGAATCGGGTCGGCGGCAGCGCCCACGTCGACAGCCTCACCCGGCATCGACGACGCCCGACCCACCGCACCCCACCCCACCCACGCCCGCTCGAACTCTGGGAGGCAAACCACGATGATCGTGGGTTTCCTCCCAGAGTTGCTCTCGGGTTCGGGCCGACTCGATTCGGTCTCCCTTCTGAGCTGACTGCCCGATCTGAAAGACTCGCCGCCATGACCGACACTCCCTGGCAAGGCGATGCTTCCTCTCTGGTCGACGCGTTCCGCGCGGGCGAACGCTCGCCCGTCGAGGAACTCGACGCGACGCTGGCGGCCATCGAGGCCAGCGACCTGAACGCCTTCAGTCACCTCGACCCCGAATGGGCGCACCGGGCCGCCGAGAACGCCGACCTCACCAAACCGTTCGGTGGGGTACCGACCGGCATCAAGCAGCTCGAACCGGTCGAGGGGTGGCCCCACACCGAGGCGTCGCTGGTGTTCGCCGACCGGATCGCCGACTACACCGCGGTGAACGTGCAACGCCTGGTGTCCGACGGCGGCGTGACGCCGGTCGGGCAGACCACCGCGAGCGAGTTCGGCGGCCTGAACGTCTCGGTCACCAAGATCAACGGCGTCACCCACAACCCCTGGTGTCACGGACACACCGTCGGTGGTTCGTCGACCGGGTCGGCGGCGGCGGTCGCCGGTGGGCTCGTGTCGATTGCCTCGGGCGGTGACGGCGGCGGATCGATCCGGATCCCCGCCGGCTACACCGGCCTGCTCGGCATGAAGGGCACCTTCGGCCGCATCCCCCGCTCACCCAACGCCTACATGCGCCCCAACACCGTCGTGCTGGGCTGCCTCGCCCGGTCGGTGCGTGACGCCGCCCGCTACTACGACGTGTGCGCCGGCCCCGACGCCGCCGACCCGTCCAGCCTGCCGGCACACCCGAGCTTCGAGGCCGGCCTGGAGTCGCACGACCTCTCGGGTTTGCGGGTGGCCATCATCCCGACGTTCTCCGGGGTCGAACTCGAACCCGGGGTCGAGGAGAACCTGCTCGAACACGCCGAGGCGATGATCGACGCCGCCGGCATGAAGCGGGTCGAGGTGACCCTCGAGCTGCCGAGCCTCGCCGCACAGTGGATGATGGGCAACATGGCCACGCTGCTGCCCGACCTGGCCGAGCACTGGCCCCGGTGCGCGCCCCTGCTCACCGACGAGATCGCCCTCGGACTGTTCCTGTCGAAGACCCTGTACAACCTCGACACCGCCGCGAAGGCCGAGGTGCAACGGATCGAGGCCGACGAGGCGATGGCCGAGGCGTTCCGCCACTGTGACCTGATCGTGTCGGCGACCAATCCGGGCCCCGCGTTCGACGCCGAGTGGAGCACCTCGAGCCCCGAGCCGCCGCCGGTGAAGTTCATCAAGGGCTCCGCGATCGGCCGGGGTGTGCTGCGCGGCGTGCTCGGCGGGGTGCGCCTCGCGACCGCCGCCGCTCCGGGCCTGCCCAACGCGATGATCGACATCGCGAACCGCCGCTTCCCCGATTTCGTGGCGATGGGTGGGCTGACGATGCTGGCGAACCTGTACGGCAACCCGGCCGTGTCGATCCCGGCGGGCACCGTCAACGGCCTGCCCGTGGGCATGCAGGTCATGGCCCCCCACCACCACGACGCCCTGCTGCTGGACGTGGCCCGCTCGGTCGAGGTGAACAACCCCTGGCCGCTCGTCGCCCCGAGCGTCAGCGCCCCGGTCCCGGTCTGACCCAGCCCCCTCGACGAAATTTGCAGGATTCTGCCGCCGAGAGCGGGATCCCCCTGCAAATTTCATCGGGACCAGTCACCCCATCTCCGTCCCACCCAGCCCGCGCGACGAAATTTGCAGGATTCTGCCGCCGAGAGCGGGATTCCCCTGCAAATTTCGGCTGGGTCGGGTGGATCAGGATTCGGCGAACCGGCGGGCGACGCAGGCTGCGCCGACGAGCGGGCCTTCGTCGCCCAGGCCCACCGGCACGATCCGTGCCCCGCGGGCGTAGGAGATCCGGGCGATGCGTTCGAGTTCCGCGTTGGCGGCATCGAAGAACATCCCGCCGTAGCCGAGTGCCACCGACCCGCCCACGCACGCCAGCCGCAGGTCGAGTGCCACGACGAGCGTTGCCACGGCGCGGCCGACCAGGGTGCCGCAGCGCCGACGCGTCGCGTCGTCGGCCTCGGCGGCCGGCCGGCCGGTGACGGCGGCGATCGACGTGCCCGACGCCTCGGCCTCCAGACAGCCCCGGCTCCCACACGCGCACGGTCGACCATCGGGTTCGACCACGATGTGGCCGACGTGCCCGGCGTTCCCGCTGCCGCCGTCGAGCAATCGGCCGTCGACGACCAGCCCGCCTCCGACCCCGGTCGACACGACCATCGACAGATAGTCGTGCTCGTCGGCGGCAGCGCCCCGCCACCCCTCCCCCAGGGCGAGGGCCTTGGCATCGTTGTCGACGAAGGCGGGCAACTCGAAGCGCTCGACGAGCCGACGGCGCAGCGGGAACTCCCGCCACCGGGGAATGTTCAGCGGTGACACGGTCTCTCCCGCGAGGCTCATCGGCCCGCCGCAACCCACGCCGATGGCGACCGGCTCCGGCGCACCTGCCGCCAGGTGGTCATGTCGTGATGCTTCGGCGATGCTGACCACCCTCTCGAAGAACTCGTCCGCGTCACCGCCTCCGGTGAGCTGCCGATGTCGGTGGTGAACAGCACCGTCGTCGTCGACGATCGCCGATTCAGACTTGGTTCCGCCGATGTCTATGGCCAGGATCGGGCCGGGGATCTCGTCGTGTGCGGTCACGGCGGAACGGTAGCCCGAGGACTGCAGCACCCGGCGCCGGGGCGACTCCGGCGTCGCCGCGTCGACCGCGCACTGCCGGTGGCAACCATCGCATCGGCCACCGTCCGGCTGCTTGGCCACCGACGGTCGATCCGAGATTCACATCCCCGCGACTAAACCGTTCGTGGTGCTCGAGCGTCGGGGTGTCGGACGGGACCGCCAGGAACCCCGGAAACCGGAGGAGACGGTGACCATCGCCGCCAGGCCGCTCGAGGACGAACCCAGCGAGGTCGCCGCTCCCGCTGCCCCACACGCGGCCGAGGAGATCTCGGAGCAGATCCGCGTCTTCGCCGACGACGAGTACCGTCAGGTCGTCGCTACCGTGGCGCTGTGGTCCGGCTCGACCGCCGACGCGGCCGACGCCGTGGCCGACGCCCTGGCACGGGCCTGGGAGCAGCTCGACAAGGGACGGTCGATCGACAACCTGGCCGCCTTCGTCACCACCGTGGCGATGAACCGGGTCCGCTCAGCGCAGCGGCGGCGGGCGCTCTTCCGGCGCAAGCGCCACCTGCTCGGCGTCGTCGACACCCATGAGACGGCCGAAGCGGCGACCCGCCGGGTCGACGTGGCCCGGGCCGTGCGGGGCCAGTCGAGGCGGCAACAGGAGGTCGTGGCATTGCGTTACGGCGCGGATCTGTCGATCGATGCCATCGCCGACCGGCTCGGCGTCGCGCCGGGCACCGTCAAGGGGACGCTCCACCAGGCCCGTGTCGCGCTGTCCGACCGACTCGATACTTCGACGAGAAGAGACGCGCCATGAGGAACCAGAGCGACCGAACCCCCGACCGCCCCGGCCCGGGCGACCGCAGCGACCCGGGCGGCGCCGATGTCGTCGGCGGCTCGATCGCCGCACTGCGCCGCCAGGTGACGCCGATCGAACCCCACTCGCTCGTCCACGCGGTTCGCGGCCGCATGGACGTGCGTGCCCGGCGGCGTCGGCGGACCGTTCGACTCGTCGTCTCGTCCGGCTGCGTCGTCGTGATCCTGCTCGCAATCGTCGCCGTCGGCCTGCGCAACGTCGATCGGGGCCCCACCCATGTCGTCCGGTCTGTTCTGTATGCCGCGGATGAGGGCCCGGCCGTTCGCGTCGAGCCCGCATCGGATCTCATCGACGGCCAGCAGTTGACGGTGACCGCGTACGGCTTCGACACCGGAACGCCCGTGGACTTCTTCCTGTGCATGTCGGCGACCGACCTCCCCGGTTTCGCCCCTTGGACGCCGGAAGGGGATCCGGCACCGCAGTGGATCTGCCAGGGTCACCTCGCGCAGGACGGCACCCTGGCGAAGGTGAGCGGGCATGCGGCGCCCATCCCAGCCGATGGTTCGTCTGAGTCGGCCGATCATCGGTCGACGCGAGCCACGGCGCACTACACGGTTTCCGAGGCCGGTGATCCACTCGTGTCCATCACCAGTGACGGATCGATTTCGGTCCAACGCTGGGTGCTCGGTGCCGACCTCACCATCCCACGGTGTGGATCGACACGACATGCCGGCTCGCATGACGGGTCCTGGCCGACGTCACCGGCACAACCCGTGCAAATTCGCCCGTGCATGTTCGTCGCCGTGGGATCGGCAGGCGGCACACGATCGGCAGTCGCGAGCGATGCGCTGATCTTTGCACGTGCAGACGACAGGCCGCGCCCGACCACGACGTCACAACCGAAACGGGACGGTCGCGTCGTTGCGGACACCCCCGACTCCTCGGACTGAATCCACCGTCGCCACTCAACAGCCTGTTCCGCCCTCGACGGCCTCGCATCCGCCGTCGAGCACGCGTGGCTGTCCCTGCCCGCCGGTTTCGCTGTTTGTGAGACCGGAACCCGGACGCATCGCTGCTGGACTTCGGACCGACGAAGACCACCGTCTGCGACTTCCGGCTCGGCCCCGCCGTCCCCTCGCCGATTGCCGTGCAGGACTGCGACCCCGCGACCATCGCCCGTATCGTCGACGGCGTGTATCACCTGCCCACGACCTCGGCTCGGATGTGCACGGCCGAGGGCGGGGAGTCGCTCGTGCTCCTGGCGACCGCCGGGTCACGCCGGGCGACGATCACCGTCGAGTTCTTCGGGTGCCATCTGGTTGGCAACGGCAGCGTCGTCCGTGAAGGTTCGGCCACGCTCGAGTGGATTGCCAGGCTCGCCTGAGCGGATCGGGCCGATTCATGCGGCTCGTGGTCGACACGAATCGATCGCGACGTCGTACGAGTCGGTCATCCGTCTTCACTGTCACCACCGCTCGGTATGGTCGACGATGCAGTGACTTCGTGGTTTCACCCCGGAAGGAGGTGTTCGGGTGCAGGTCGAGACGCGTGACGACGAGCGGATCTTCTCACCGGCCGATCGGCCGGGCACGTCCGCGGGCACGAACCGAACCCCGGACACGCCACAGCTGCCCGCGGGCACAGACTCGACGCGAAACCGGACCCGCCTGCCCGCGGGCACGACTCGAATGGTGGACACGTCATCAGTGCCCGCGGGCACGAAGCCGACGCAACACCGAACCCGCCTGCCCGCGGGCACGAACCGAATGGTGGACACGTCATCAGTGCCCGCGGGCACGAACCCGACGCAACACCGAACCCGCCTGCCCGCGGGCACGACTGATCAGGCACCAACGGTCACGTGCCCGCGGGCACGGACTCACCGTCGGCGGGATACATTCGGTGTGGTCGGGACCGGGCCTGCTCTGGACCTCGGCCTGACCTGAGCCGAAAACCGCTCCATTCAGGGAGCGGCAAATGAGGAGCGTCATCGGGATGGACCGACCGGACGAGCCGACGCCGACCAACGATCACGCCGCCCCGCCCGCTCGCGGACTGGGTGCGCTCGCGGGGCTCGGGGCCGCGGCCGCCGGGCTCGGGGTCGCCGAACTCGTGGCGGGGATTTCCGAGCCTGCGCCGTCGCTGCTGATCGGCGTGGGCGACGCGATGATCGATCTCCTCCCCGGCTCGGTCGACCGGGCCGCGATCGACCTGTTCGGGCACAACGACAAGACCACCCTCATCGTCGGCACGCTGATCGTCGCCGCGGTAATCGGTGCCCTGCTCGGCATGCTGGCCCGACGCCGATTCATCCCGGCCGCCTGCGGGTACCTGGCCTTCGCCGTGGTCGGCGTGGGCGCGACCGTCTCCCAGCCCGGCACGTCGACCGCAGGGGCGGTGATCGTCGGGGCGATCGGTGCGCTGGTCAGCGTCGGCGTGCTCTGGTACCCGTTCGAAGCGCCGACCCGCGACCGCGCCGGCTCCGCGACCCGGCAGGTCGATCCCGACCCGGCGGTGACGACGAGACGGACGTTCCTGATCTCGGCGGGCGGCGCGTTGGTCATCGGCACACTCGCCGGACTGGGCGGATGGATCCTCTCGGGCCGCGAACGGGTCGACGACATCAGGCGGGCGATCCGGCTTCCCCGGCCGCTCCGACGTGCCCGGGCCGCACCGGCGGGCGCCGACCTGCGGATCCCGGGCCTCACCCCCCTGTACGTCGCCAACGACGACTTCTACCGGATCGACACCGCCCTGCTCCCGCCCGCCGTCGACCCCGATGACTGGCACCTCGAGGTGCGCGGCGACGTCGACCACCCCTTCTCGCTGAGCTACACCGAACTGCTGGACCTCCCCCAGA